>NZ_JAATEP010000033.1:0-126539 GCF_012034275.1 Nonomuraea composti
CGGCCGGCGATGGCCTTGCCGACCATCTCCTCCGACTCGCCGGCGCCGTACATGTCGGCGGTGTCGATGAGGTTGACGCCGGCGTCGAGGGCGGCGTCGACGATGGCGGTGGCCTCGTCCTGGGTGGTGCGGCCGATCGCGCCGAAGTTCATGGCGCCGAGCGCGAGGGTGCTGACCCGGACACCGGTACGGCCCAAGGTGCGGTACTGCATGAGGGGTTCCTGACGTAGGAGGAAACGATGCGGCTCTGGCATCATGGATAAGCGGAACGTTGTTCCGATACCGTTCACGATAAGGAACCGTGTTCCGTTTCGCAAGTCGAGAAGTGGAGGAAGGGGCGCGTGAACGACAGCGACGACGGCAAGGGCCGGGCGGCCCCGCGCAAGCGGGCCGACGCCCGGCGCAACGAGCGGGCGCTGCTCGACGCCGCCGCGGCGGTCTTCGTGACCTCGGGCGTCGAGGCGCCGATCCGCGACATCGCGGCCAGGGCGGGCGTCGGGGTGGCCACGATCTACCGCCACTTCCCGACGCGGGCGGAGCTCATCATCGCCGTCTACCGGCACCAGATCGAGGAGTGCGCCAAGGCCGGGCCCGTCCTGCTGGCGAGCAGCACGAGCCCGCACGCCGCGCTCGGGCGGTGGATCAACCTGTTCGTCGACTTCCTGGTCACCAAGCACGGGCTCGCCGCCGTGCTGCAGTCGGACGACGCCGGCTTCCAGCAGCTCCACGGCTACTTCCTCGAACGCCTGCTGCCGGTGTGCGCGGAGCTGGTCGCGGCGGCGGTCGAGGCCGGCGAGATCCTTCCCGATCTGGAGGCGTACGAGCTCATGCGCGGCGTCGGGAACCTGTGCATCGGCGCGGAGAGCGACCCCCGCTACGACGCCCGGCGCCTCGTCGGCCTCCTGGTGGAGGGGCTGCGCCGCCGCTAGCCAATACCCGGAATCACGTTCCGGATCCGGTCAGCTCCTGGAGCTCGGAGTCGAAGAACAGCGCGGCGTCGAAGCCCATCCCAGCGAAGTGGCCGGCCAGCTCCAGTGACAGCACGCCGTGCATGCGCGTCCAGAACGCCAGGGCGCGGCGCAGGACCGGAGCGGGGGCGGGATGGCCCGCCGCCCACTCGCGGTGGCTTTCAAGGTGCTCGTCGAACGGCGCCCGCTCATCGTGGAGCTCCAGCGCCGCGCAGGCGTCGAGCAGGACCTGCATGATCTCGTTGGCGATGAGCGTGACGTCGTCGGGCGCGTGGTAGCCGGGCACTGGCGTGCCGTACATGAGGAAATAGCGCTGCGGGTCCTCCAGGGCCCAGCCGCGCAGGGCGTGCGCCAGCCCGGCCAGGCCGGCGCCGGAGCCGGCGGCCGTGCGGAAGGTGTCGGCGAGGCTGCGGTAGGCGTCCCTGATGAGCTCGGTGAGCAGGTCGTCGCGGCCGGCGAAGTACCGGTAGAGCGCGGGGCCGCTCATGCCCATCCGCTTGGCGATCGCGTTGAGTGACAGCGCCGAGGCGCCGGCCGAGGCGATCTGCTCCCACGCGTGCTGCTTGATCTCCGACCGTACCTGCGTGCGGTAACGCTCGCGCGGAGCCTTCGCACCCGTGTCCGCCATGGGCTCTCACCTCTCAGGAGCTACATCTTCAAGCGTTGGTTAGAAGCTATCACGCTTCCGCTTGACCTCCCGGCTCGCGACGTTATAGCTTCTAACCAACGCGAGAGCTTGTAACGCAACGGAGGTCGCCATGAAGGAAGGGCTCGTCGAAGTCGTGCTGCCGGGCAAGGTGGAGCCCGAAGGGCTGCGGATCCGGCACGGAGCCGTCCCCGCCCCCGGCGCCGGCCAGGTCCTGATCCGGATGGAGGCCACCGGCGTCTCCTTCGCCGAGCAGCAGATGCGCCGGGGCCGCTACTACGACCAGCCGCCCTACCCGTTCGTGCCCGGGTACGACCTGGTCGGCACGGTGCTCGCCACCGGCGAGGGCGTCGACCCCGGCCTGGCCGGCACCCGCGTGGCCGCGCTGCTCAAGGTCGGCGGCTGGGCCAGCCACGTGCTCGTCGACGCCGCCGACGTGGTTCCGGTGCCCGGCGGCCTGCGCCCGGCCGAGGCCGAGACCGTGGTCGTCAACGGCATCACCGCCTGGCAGATGCTCAACCGCAAGGCACGGGTGCGCGGCGGGCAGACCATCCTGGTGCACGGCGCCAACGGCGGCGTCGGCTCCGTCCTCGTCCAGCTCGCCCTGGCCGCCGGCGTGCGGGTCATCGGCACCGCGTCCGCGCGCCACCACGACGCCCTGCGCGAGCGCGGCGTCCTGCCCATCGACTACCGCACCGAGAACGTCGCCGTCCGCGTCCGCGAGCTCGCCCCCGGCGGGGTGGACGCCGTCTTCGACCACGTCGGCGGGCGCGGCGTCGTGGACTCCTGGCGGCTGCTCGCCCCCGGCGGCACGCTGGTCTCCTACGGCAGCGCCTCCACCCGCGACGACGAGGGCTCCAAGTCGTGGCCCGTGCTCAAGCTGCTCGCCAGGACGTGGCTGTGGAACGTCCTGCCCAACCGCCGCCACGCCTACTTCTACAACGTCTGGGGCGGCCGGGCCCTGGCCAAGGACCGGTTCCGCGCCCGGCTGCGCGCCGACCTCACCCAGGTCTTCGCGGCGCTGCAGCGCGGGGACATCACCGCCCAGATCGCCGCCGAGCTGCCGCTCGCCCGCGTCGCCGACGCCCTGCGGCTGGCCGAGTCCGGCACCGTCGCCGGGAAAGTCGTCCTGAACCCGTGATCAACCATCCCGAGAGGATCCTCATGTCCAGCACCGCCGCCGTCACCGTCTTGCTCGCCGCCGGCCTCCTCGTGAGCCCGGCCGCACCCGCCCAGGCCGCCGATGCCCAGCAGTGCCGGGGCCAGGGCGTGGATCCCGGTGCCCGCATCCGCTACCAGGCCGACATTGTCATCAAGGCGCCGCTGAGCAGGGTCTTCAAGGTGCAGACCGACGTCGAGCGCTGGCCGGAGTGGCAGAAGCCGGTCCTGACCGCGAAACGGCTCGACCACGGCGCGCTGCGCGCGGGCTCGCGGTTCCGCTGGACCACCCCCGCGCCGGCCACGCCCACGACCCCGGCCACCACCCTGAAGATCACCTCCACGGTCCAGCAGCTCAAGCGCGACTCCTGCGTCCTGTGGACCGGGCCCGCGATCGGCGCGGGGCTGCGCATCGACCGAGGCGTCCACCTGTGGACGTTCACCAAGGTCAAGGGCGGTGTCCGCGTCCACACCGAGGAGACCTGGACCGGCGACCAGGTCGAGGCCGACATCCCCACCGCCACCCGGGCGCTCGGCGCCGGGCTCGACGCGTGGCTGCGCGACCTGAAGGCCGCCGCCGAGTGATTCTGCCGCCCGGTCAGGCGTCGCGGCCGGGCCAGTCGCGATAGCGGATCTCGCCCAGGACGGCACCGTCGTCCGGCACCAGCGTGTGCTCGCCCACCTCCGTGCCGAAGTAGCGGGCGTGCGGGTCGGTGACCACCTCGCGCGGGTCGCCCCAGGACGCCAGCGCCTCCCGGAAGAACTCGTCCATGCGGAACCGCTCCGGCCCGGCCACCTCGATCCGCCCGTTCAGCGGCGGCCCGGCCGCGACCCGGCCGACGGCCCTGGCCACGTCGTCGCCCGCCATGGGCTGGAAGAGGACGGGCGCGATGCGTACCTGACCGTCCTGGGTGGACTCGTCGGCGATGCCGCGGACGAACTCGAAGAACTGCGTGGCGTGCACGATCGAGAACGGCAGGCCCGACTTCTCGATCAGCCGCTCCTGGGCGAGCTTGGCGCGGAAGTAGTCGTTCGCGGGCGTGCGGTGGGTGCCGACCACCGACAGCGCCACGTGGTGGCCGACGCCGGCGGCGGACGCGGCCTCGATCAGGTTGCGGGTGGAGGTCTCGAAGAACTCCATCACCGCGCCGGCCTCGAAGGACGGCGAGTTCGACACGTCGGCCACGACGTCGGCGCCCGCCAGCGCCCCGGCCAGGCCCTCCCCGGTCAGGGCGTTCACGCCGGTCCGCGGCGAGGCGGCCACGGCCTCGTGCCCCTGCTCCCCCAGCCAGGAGACCAGCTTCGACCCGATCAGGCCGGTCCCTCCGATCACCACGATCTTCATGGCGGCACCTCCTCGTCACTACGGAGGCTAGGCACCCCCGAAGTGGAGGAAAAGCGGGTCAACGATAGTTTTCCCGACGAGAAGATGGCACCTGACCTGGGTTTACTCCAAGCATTCGCTCAGGTTGACACCGTAGCGTGACCGGGTGTCCATCAACCTGGCAGACCTGAGAGGCGACGGCGGGCCGCGGGCCGGCGTCCTGACGCAGCCACCGCCGTCGGCCGGCAGGCAGACCTGGCTGGACGCGCTGCGCGGCGTGGCCGTGCTCGCCGTGCTCTTCGAGCACCTGCTCGACCCCCTCTTCCCCGAGGTCCGCGCGGCCGTCAGCCCGCGGTTCGACTTCGGCCAGTACGGCGTCATGCTGTTCTTCCTGGTCAGCGGCTACGTGGTGCCGGCCTCGCTGGAGCGGCGGGGCAGCGTCACCGGCTTCTGGATCGGCCGCGCGTTCCGCCTCTACCCGCTGTGGGCGGTCGTGGCGGTCGCCGGGACGGTGTTCGGCCTCGCGCAGGTGTACGCCGGGCTGCCGGTCGCGCTGGCCGAGCACCCGGTCACCGCCGGGCTGGCCCACCTGACCATGCTCCAGGACTTCTTCCAGGTCGTCAGCGTGGTCAACGTGTTCTGGACGCTCTCGTACGAGATGGTGTTCTACCTCCTGGTCACGGCGCTGTTCGTGGTCGCCCCGCACCGGCCGCGCACCACCGGCGTGCTCGTCGTCGCGGTGGCGGGGGTGCTCGCCGGCGGGCTGCTCCCGGCCGGCGCGCTGTCACACGCGCTCGGCGGCGACGCCGTCGTGCTGCTCGCGACCGGCGTGCTGGTGGCCGGGATGGCCGCGATCCTCGGCGGCACCCCTCGCGTACGGGTGTGCGGCGCGATCGCCGTCGCCGTCCTGGCCGTCGTGCTGCTCGGCTGGAACAGCCGGGTCGGGGCATGGCAGAGCCTGGCCATCGTGGCCACCATGTTCGCGGGGACGGCGCTCAACCGGCTCGACCACGGGCGGCTCCACCGCGGGGCCCGGTGGGTGGTCGCGATGGTGCCCGTCGTGTGTGTGGTGGCCGCGCTCTGGTTCGGGCCCGGGTGGGGGATGTCCGAGGAGGAGGCGGTGGCGTTCAGGTGGAGCTGGTCGGCGGCCGTGGTGGCGGCCTGGCTGACCTTCCTGGGATTCCGGACGCTCCGGCCAGGCTCTCTTCGCGTGCCCCGACCTGTCCGGCTCCGCCTGCCGCGGCCGGCCGGCTTTCCCGCGCCGGGGCCGGCCGCGCTGCTCGTGCGGCTCGGGGTGCTCAGCTACTCCGTCTACCTGCTGCATCCGCTCGTCGTGCAGGTGCTGCGGCGGCTGGTGCCGGACCCCGCGCAGGTGCCGCTGACCGGGCGGATCGGCCTGTCGCTGGCGGTGGCGTCCGCTGTCGTCGGCGCCGCCACGCTCACCCACCGGTTCGTGGAGCTGCCCGCGCAGGCGCTCGGCCGTCGCGTCGTGCGCGCGCACGCCCATCGGGGCTGAGGCTCACCCCGTCAGGCCGGACGCGGTGGCGACCAGGCCGCCGTCGATGACCAGGTCCTGCCCGTTGACGTACGACGCCTCGTCCGAGGCGAGGAAGGCGACCGCGGCGGCGACGTCCTCGGCGGTGCCCAGGCGGCCGGCGGGCACCGCGGCGAGCACGGCGGCGGCGGCCTCGGCGGAGATGTTGTCGTGGAACATCGGGGTCTCGATGTAGCCGGGGCTGACCGAGTTGACCCGGATGCCCCGGGGCGCGAGGTCCGCCGCGAGCGTGTGCGCCAGGTTGTGCACCGCCGCCTTGGTCGCCGCGTACACGGAGGCTCCCGGCAGGCCGCGGTGCAGCGTCCACGACGCGTTGATGACGATCGCGGCGCCGTCCGCGAGCAGTGGCAGCGTCTTGTGGACGGTGAAGAACACCCCCTTGAAGTTGGTGTCCACGATGCGGTCGAACTCGGCCTCGCCCACCTCGCCGACTGCCCCGAACGAGGCGACGCCCGCGTTGGCGAACACCACGTCCAGCCGCCCGTGCCGGTCGCGGATCGCGGCGGCCAGCGCGTCCAGGTCGTCGAGGTCGGCCACGTCGGCGCGCACCGCGACGGCGCGGTCACCTCCGTCGAGTTCCTTGAGGGCGGTGTCCAGCCGGGCCTGGTCCCGGCCCGTGATGACCACCTGGGCGCCCTCGGTGAGGAACCTGTGAGCGGCGGCCAGGCCCATGCCGCTGGTGCCGCCGGTGATGAGCGCGATCCTGCCGTCGAAACGTGTCTTCGTCATGGGGCTCAGCCTGCCGACCGGCCCGCCGGCCATACAGTGCGTGCTCAGCCTGGGTCTGTCACCACCACCTTGGCCAGCCGGTCCTCCGTGCCGGGCAGCGGGTTGTACAGCTCCAGGTGCCAGCCCGGCCGGTCGGCCACGGTCAGCGTGGTCATCTCGAAGAACAGCTCCCCCGCCTCGGGGTGCCGCACCGCCTTCACCGCCTGGACGGGCGCGCCCACCTCGTGCCGGGCCCAGAGCCGTGCGAACTCCGGGCTCACCGAGCCGAGGTCGGCCACCAGCCGCGCGAACTCCGGATCTCCGGGCGCGCGCCCCGCGTCGGCGCGGAAGGCGGCCACCACGGCCGGCGCGACGGCGTCCCACTGCACGTGCATCCCCCGGTAGCGGGCATTGGTGAAGAACGAGACCAGGCAGTTGTGATCGACGTCGTCGTAGCCGAACACCGCCCGCGTCGCCGCGTTGATCGCCAGCAGGTTCCAGCGGCTGTCGCGCAGGATCGCCGGGCGCGGCGACCACGCGTCCACCAGGCGCCGCAGCTCCGGGGTGACCTCGCCCGCCGGCGCCTCGCCGGCGGGCGGCGGGTTGAGGCCGGCCAGCAGGTACAGGTGCGCGCGCTCGGGCCCGCTCAGGCGCAGCGCCCGGCCGATCGCGTCGAGCACCTCGGACGAGACGTTGATGTCGCGGCCCTGCTCCAGCCACGTGTACCAGGACACGCCCACCCCGGCCAGCACGGCGACCTCCTCGCGGCGCAGCCCCGGCGTCCTGCGCCGGCCCGCGCCCACCATGCCGACGTCGGCGGGGGCCAGCCGGGCCCGGCAGGCACGGAGGAAGTCGCGGAGCTGCTCGCGGCGGTGCCGCCGCGTCTCAAGGGACTCGCTGGTCATAGGTCACGGTAACGGAGCCGGGTTATAGTCGGGGCAATTGCCGTATCTCGCACTGTCGAGCTTCTGCTGGCGAAGGTGACGGTCATGTCCTTGGGCGATCTGTACGAACCGCTCCACCAGCACCACGCCGACCCCTACCCCTTCTACGAGCGGGCCCGCCGCGAGGAGCCGCTGTTCTACTCCCCCGCCATCGGCGCCTGGGTCGTGACGAAGATGGCCGACGTGCGCCGGATCCTGCGTGACGGGGCCCTGTTCTCCTCGGCCAACACCCTGCGTCCCTACTCGCCGTTCCCTCCCGCGCTGCTCGCGGAGCTGGAGAAGGGCTACCCGAACCTCGGCTCGTACATCACGATGGACGGCGAGGAGCACCGGCGGCGGCGCGCGCCCGCCGCGGCGGCGCTCACCCCCGAGCGTGTCGCCGCGATCGAGCCGTACATCACCGAACGCGCCACCTCCCTCATCGACGGCTTCGCCAAGGACGGCGGCGTCGAGTTCATGGCCGGGTACGCCAACCGGCTGCCCGTGGACGTGATCGCCCGGCTGGTCGGGTTCGCCGAGCAGGACGCCACGGCGTTCGGCGACGACAGCCGCGCGGCGGCGGCCATGGGGATGGGGCACCGGTTCGGCTCCGAGGAGGAGCAGATCGCGTGCGCGCAGGCGTGGGTGCGCTTCCAGCGGCTCATCGAGCGGTACGTGACCGAGCGCCGCGCCGCACCCAGGGACGACGTGATCAGCGACTACGTCGCCGCCTTCGCCCCCGGCGACGAGCCCCTGGCCTTCGAGGAGATGGCCGAGCTCATCGGCATGATCCTCGGCATCGCCCTGCCCGGCCACATCACCACCTCGGCGCTGCTCGGCAACGGCCTGCTCCGGCTGCTGTCGGAGCCCGAACAGTGGCGGCTGCTGTGCGAGCGGCCCGACCTCGCGCCGAACGCGACCGAGGAGATCGCCCGCTACGACACCCCGACGCACATCTTCCTGCGGGTCTCCACCGCCGAGGCCACCGTCGGCGGTCGGGACTTCCCCGCCGGCACCGAGTTCGCCCTCTGTCTCGCCTCCGCCAACCGGGACGAGGACGCCTTCGAACGGGCCGAGACGTTCGACATCACCCGGCCCCAGCACGCGAACGTGGTCTTCGGCCAGGGCGCCCACTACTGCCCGGGGGCCGGGCTGGCGCGCCGCCAGGTCGAGATCTCGCTGCGCCTGCTCGCCGAGCGGCTGCCCGGGCTGCGCCTCGTACCGGACCAGCGGATCGAGTACCGCGGCACGCTCGACCACCGCGGCCCGCTCACCCTCCAGCTGGAGTGGTGAGGATTCAGGGCTTACGAGCGGTTCGGGGCTTGCGAGCGACCCCGCCCGCGATGCAGATGCCCGCCAGGTCGAGCGGCCGCTCGACGGGCTCCTCCGGCCGCCACTCCGGCAGGTGCACCACCCCCGGCTCGACCAGCTCCAGCCCGTCGAAGAAGCGGGTGATCTCCTCCAGGTCGCGGGCCCTGCCGGTGCCCAGCATCGACAGCAGGACCCCCTCCAGCGCCCGCACTTCGGGCGCGCACGAACAGAAGTGCGTGAGCTGCAGGTAGCTGCCCGGAGCCAGCCGCGCCTTGTACGTGTCCACCAGCTCCGCCGGCCGCTCGTCGTCACCGAGATGGTGCACCACGGCCACCAGCAGCAGCCCGATCGGGCGCGAGAAGTCCAGGAACCCCTCCACCTTCGGATGGTGGAAGATCGCCTCGGGCTCGCGCATGTCCGCGGTGATGACCCGCGTCTTGTCGTTGGTCTGCAGGAGCGCGCGGGCGTGCGCGAGCACGATGGGATCGTTGTCGACGTAGACGACGCGCGCGTCCGGGTTGATCCGCTGCGCGACCGAATGGGTGTTGTCCATCGTCGGCAGCCCGGAGCCGACATCGAGGAACTGGTCGATGCCCTGCTCCGTCATGAACTTCACACCCCTGAACAGCATCGCCCGGTTGTTCCGGGCGCCCCCGCCGCCGTCGGGGAAGTGCTTCATGCCCTCCATCGCGATGGCCCGGTCGACCGCGAAGTTGTCCTTGCCGCCGAGGAACGCGTCGTACACGCGGGCGATGCTGGGCTTGCTGGTGTCGATCTCCGGAGGCAGGTAGTCCGGGTCCTGGTGGGTCCAGATCCGCTCCATGGACGCCTCGCTCATGGTCACCTTCCGGCCGTGACTCAGTGATCGACATCTGACGCGTTTCGGGAGCATAGCGAGCATGTCGTGAATGCACAGCTTCACGTGAAACTTTCACCGCACGGGCCACTTCCGGGCCTTGGGAACGAAAGTGCCGGGCCGGGCAGGCGAGCTTGGGAGCGGATCATGCCGGGCAGGCGAGGCTAGGCGCGAAACGTACCAGGTCGGCGGGCCTGGGCGCGGAAGGTGCCGGGCGGGTGGCCCGTCCAGCGGCGGAAGGCCCGTCTGAACGCGCTCGCCTCCGAGAAGCCCAGCCGCCTGGCCAGCTCCTCGACGGACTCCTCGCCGCGGCGCAGGCCGTCGAGGGCGGCGTCCCGCAGGAGCTCCTCCTTGATGCGCCCGATCGACGTGCCCTCGGCGCGCAGCAGCCTGCGCAGGTGCTGCGTGCTCACGTTGAGCTGGGCCGAGACGTCGTCGGGGCCCGGCCAGCGGCCGCGCAGCCCGCGTTCGAGAATCGTGCGCACCCGGTCGGCGACGGACGAGCCGTAGTCGCGCGTGGCCAGCCACACGTAAGGCTGGTCGCCCAGGTAGCCGGCGAGGTCCTCCTCGTTCCTGATGACCGGCGCGCGCAGCAGGTCGCGGTCGAAGGCCAGCGCGAGCCGGTCGGCCCCGAACACCGGATGCCGCCCGAACACCGCCTCGTAGTCGGCCGCGTACGGCGGCGCCGGCCAGGGCAGGCGCAGCTCCCGCAGGCCGACCCGCCGCCCGGCGAGCCAGCCGGCCAGGCGGTGGACGAGCGCGGCCAGCAGCTCGGCGGCCAGATGGTCGGGGTCGTCGAGCCCGCTCACGTCGATCTCGACCTCGGCGAGCGCCCCGACCGCCGACACCCGCAGAGGCGGCACGCCGGGCAGGGTCACGCTCGCCTCGGCCAGCCGCAGCAGAGCCCCCTCCAGGTCGGGCACGTGGATCGCCGAGCGCAACACCAGCCGGAAGGTGCCCAGCGGCACGGGCGCGCCCAGCCCGAACAGCTCATCCCCCGTCAGGATCCACAACTCCTGCGTCAGCTCCGCCACTTGGGCGAGCGTCACGTCCTCACACCGGGCCGCGCCCGGCCGGATGCCGGTACGGCGCAGCAGCGACCCCACGTCGAGGCCCTGCCGCTCACCGACACGCACGAGCCGCCTGACCACGTCGCCCGGCTGCGTCGAGCTGCTCACCGGCCCACCCTACGTCGCCGGCCGCCGCACGCGGATCGGTCGCGCTTTCCCCGCCCCCTCACGTCCCTGGCCGCTGTGCGCGGATCGGTCATGGTTCTCGCGCGCGACGGTGCTGGGGCGGACCCGGTGCCCGTTCGTACCGTTCGGGCATGACGATCTCATCTCGCTCTTCTCGCCACCGGCTGCTCTGGCTGGGGCTCGGGCTGGCGTTGCAGGTGTTCGCGGTCGGGGGGCGGTGGGACCTGCCGTTGGCGGCGTGGGGCTTCCAGGTCTTCCTGGTGAGGTTCGTGCGGACGGGGCGCCCGTGGCCGGGGCTCGCGCTGGTGTGGTTGGTGGGGGTGGCTGGCGGGTTGTTCTGGGCCGTGCAGCTCGCGGTGCCGATCACGCCTCTGGTTCTGGCGGGGGTGGTCGTGCTCGGGTCGGCGGCGGTCGTGCCCTTCGCGGTGGACCGGCTGGTGGCGGCCCGGTTGGGGCCGTTCTCCAGGTTGCTCGCCTTCCCGGCCGCGTTGACGGCGGTCGCGTTCCTGATGGGCACGTACAACCCGTTCGGCACCGCGTACGGGCTGCTGGCCGTCACCCAGCACGACGACCTGGCGCTGCTTCAGGCGATCTCCGTCGCCGGGCCCTACGCGATCGCCTTCCTCATCGGCGCCGTCGCGACCGCCGCCAACCACCTGTGGGAGCGCGGCGGGCCCCGGCCGGCCGTCGCGGTGGCGGCCGTGCTGGCGGCGGTGGTCGTGGGCGGCCAGGCGCGGCTGGCCTTCGCCCCCGCGCCGAGTTCGCCGACCGTACGGGTCGCGGGCATCAACCCGGCCACGGCCTCCCTCGACGCGGCCCGGCGGCTGCTCGGCGCCGAGCCGACCGACCTGCGGGCCGTGTCCCGGATCGACGCGGCCACGGTACGGGCGGCCTCGGCCCTGGTCAGCGGCCAACTGTTCGCCGACACGCGGGAGGCGGCACGAGCGGGCGCGAAGATCGTGTTCTGGTCGGAGAACGCGGCGAAGATCCGCGCCGAGGACGAGCCCGCGTTCTTCGCCGAGGCCGCCCGGCTCGCGCGCGAGCAGGGCATTTACCTGAACCTCGCCATGAACGTCTACCTGCCCGCCGCCCCCTACGGCCGCGACCAGACCGTGCTCATCGGGCCCGGCGGGAACGTGCTGTGGACGTACCAGAAGCACCACCCCATCCCCGGTCTGGAGAGCTACCGTGCCGGCACGGGCCCCGTGCCCGTCGTGGACACCCCGTACGGCCGCCTGTCCAACGTCATCTGCTACGACGCGGACTTCCCCGCGACGATGCGCGTCGCCGCCGACATCATGCTCGTCCCCGGCGGCGACTGGCCGGAGATGGGCCGCATCCACACGAAGATGGCGAGCCTGCGGGCGATCGAGAACGGTTACGCGCTCGTCCGGCAGGACTTCAACGGCTCCTCCCAAGCCTTCGACCACCAGGGGCACGTGCTGTCGCAGCAGGACACCACGCCTGGCGACAACCGCCCGTGGATCGTGGACGTTCCCATGCGCGGCGCGGCCACGCCGTACCGGATGGTGGGGGACATCTTCGCCTGGCTGTGCGCGGCGCTGACGCTCGGCGTCGTCGGGGCCGGAGTGCGGCGATCGGTCGAGCGCCGCCGTCAAGGCGTGCGACGGTCGAGGACCGTCGCCGGAGCGGGGGTGGGGTGATCGGAGATCGCCTGACTCCTTGCGTCCGGGCTGATCACTCTTCTAAGTTAGGCACCCTAACTTAGGAAGGCTCACCCATGAAGACCGGCGGGCGCACGGCCAGCTTCACGCTTCGTGACGTGATCGAGGCCGGCACCCGCATCGGCCTCGAACGGCTCAGCATGCAGGGCGTCGCCGACGCGCTCGGCGTCACCACGGCGGCCGTCTACCGGCACGTGCCCAGCCGTTCCGCGCTGGAGAGCCTGGTCGGGGAGGCCATCCTCGACGAGCTGACCCTCGTCGACGATCCCGCCGAGCCGGCCGCCGCCCACCTCGCGAGCTTCGCCCTGCAGCTGCGCCGCTTCACGCTCAGCCGCCCCGGTACGGCCCAGTACATGCAGCGGCTGTTCCCGCGCGGGCCGTCCGGGCTGCGCCTGCTGGAGCACCAGATCAACGCCCTGGGCCGACGCGGCTACGACCCGCCCGCCGCCGTCGCGCTCTCCTCCGCCGTCGCCACCCTGGCCATCGGCGCCACCGTCGCCGAGCAGGAGCGGGCCGCCCTGCTCGGCACGCCCGCCGTGGAGGAGGCGCTGGCCGTGATGGCGGGCTCCGAGCTGCTGCGGCAGGCCGGTGCCGGCATCCCCGCGCACACTCCGGAGGACTACTTCGTGTTCATGCTCACCGCCGCCGCCGAAGGGCTTGTCGCCCAGCTCCCGCCCGGCCGCCCGCTCCCCATCCCGCAGGCGGCACCCTGAACGCCACCGAGCACTCCCCCGAGCACTTCGCCGAGCACTTCATTGAGCACGACGCCGAGGAGACCCCGTGCCCCAGCCGATGAGCCTGCTCCCGGAAGACCCCGCCGAGGTCGGGCCCTACCGGCTGGAGGGCCGGCTCGGGGCGGGCGGGCAGGGCGTGGTCTACACGGGGCGCGGCCCCGGCGGCGCGCTCGTCGCCGTCAAGCTGCTGCACTCGCACCTCATGGCCGACGACGACGCCCGGACCAGGTTCCTGCGGGAGGTGCGGACGGCCGAGCGGGTGGCGCCGTTCTGCACGGCCCAGCTGCTGGACTCCGGCTTCGTGGGGGCCCGGCCGTACATCGTCAGCGAGTACGTGGACGGGCCCTCACTCCAGGACTCCGTCAAGGAGAGCGGGCCGCGCGGCGCGGCGGCCCTGCAACGGCTGGCCATCAACACCGCGACCGCGCTGGCCGCCATCCACGCGGCCGGAGTCGTGCACCGCGACTTCAAACCCGGCAACGTGCTGCTCGGACCCGACGGCCCCGTGGTGATCGACTTCGGCATCGCCAAGGCCCTCGACCTCAGCCAGTCGGTCGCCAGCAGCCAGCCCATCGGCAGCCCCGCCTACATGGCACCCGAGCAGATCGCCGACGACGACGTGGGGCCGGCCGCCGACCTGTTCGCCTGGGCGGCCACCATGTACTACGCGGCCACCGGGCGGCGCGCCTTCCCCGGCGAGTCCATCCCCGCCACCCTGCACTCGGTCCTGCACGGCTCGCCCGACCTGAGCGGGGTGGAGGGGCGGCTGCGCCGGCTCCTGGAGAAATGCCTCTCCAAGGACCAGTCGCTCCGCCCCACGGCCGCCGAGGTAGCCGACCACCTCCGCACCCTCCCCCCCCCCCCCCCCCCCCCCGGGGGGCCCCCCCCCCCCCGGGGGGGGGGGGGGGGGGGGGCCCCCCCCCCCCGGGGGGGGGGGGCCCCCGCCTCGCGGCGCCCGCCGAGCGAGGGGCGTTTGGCTCGCGGCGCCCGCCGAGCAGGGGGTGCCCGGCGCGCG
This sequence comes from Nonomuraea composti, assembly GCF_012034275.1. Classification (NCBI taxonomy): domain Bacteria; kingdom Bacillati; phylum Actinomycetota; class Actinomycetes; order Streptosporangiales; family Streptosporangiaceae; genus Nonomuraea; species Nonomuraea composti. The sequence goes on from NZ_JAATEP010000033.1 coordinate 14,080, forward strand.
CCGCCCGCGGGCCCCAGCGGTCGCGGCCGGCACGCTGCTTCGCTTCGCCCGCGCCGACAGCGGCCACGCGCTGCGAGCACCAAGCGCCCGCGGCCCGAGCCCGGCCCGAGCCCGGCCCGAGCCCCCCGAGCCCGGCCCGAACCCGGGCCGGGGGCGCGCCGGGCGGGGTCAGCCGGTGACGGCGGCGTCGAAGACGTGCCGGCCGGGGCCGGCCTCGGCGACGGGCAGGCCGGGCAGGTCGACGACGGCGGTCGTGTTCTGCGGGACCTGGACGGTGACCGTCAGCCGCTCCCCGTCCACCCGCCAGCCCACCTCGGCCTCCCCGTAAGGGGTGAGGTGGGTGGCGCGGGCGGAGGTGAGACCGCCGCCGGGGCGCGGCCGGACGGCGATCCTGCGGTAGCCGGGCTCGGCCGGCGCGAGCCCGGCGACGGTGCGGTGCATCCAGTCGGCGACCGCGCCGAGCGCGTAGTGGTTGAACGAGGTCATCTCGCCGGGATTGACGGAGCCGTCGGGCAGCATGCTGTCCCAGCGCTCCCAGATCGTGGTGGCGCCCATGGTGACGGGGTAGAGCCACGACGGGCAGGCGCGCTGGGTGAGCAGCTTGTACGCGGTGTCGTACGCCCCGACCGAGCACAGGGCGTCGCAGATGAGCGGGGTGCCGACGAAGCCGGTGCCGATGCGGTGGTCGTCGGCCTCGACGAGCTCGACGAGGCGGCGCCCGGCGCGTTCCCGCTGCTCCTGCCCTTCCAGCAGGCCGACGGTCAGGGCGAGGGCGTAGGCGGTCTGGGTGTCGCAGGCGAGCCGTCCGGACGGGGTGACGAACTCGCGGCGGAAGGCGGCCCGTACCTGCCCGGCCAGCGCGGCGTAGCGGGTGGCGTCGCCGTCGTGGCCGAGCAGCGCGGCGGTGTCCGCGACGACGCTCGCGGTCCAGGCGTGGTAGGCGGTGGCGACGAGCGCGTGGTCGGTGCGGGCCTTGCCGGGGTCGTCCGGCGGCGCGGCGGGGTCGAGCCAGTCGCCGAACTGGAAGCCCTGGTCCCACAGGTGGTCGCGGGTGAGCGAGGCGACCTGGTCGACCCACGCGGTCATGCTCGGGTACTGCCGCTCCAGCAGGCCGAGGTCGCCGGTGCGCTGGTAGAGCGTCCAGGGGACGAGCACGGCGGCGTCGGCCCACGCGGCGGTGGGGGAGACGCCGAACACGAGGGGCACCCACGGCACGTAGTGCGGCACCGTGCCCACCTCGGCCTGCTCGGCGGCCAGGTCGGCGAGCCACGACGTCAGCGGCCCGGCGCAGTCGTAGAGGAAGGCGGCGGCGGGGGCGAAGACCTGCAGGTCGCCGGTCCAGCCGAGCCGTTCGTCGCGCTGGGGGCAGTCGGTGGGCACGTCCACGTAGTTGCCGCGCATGCTCCAGATGACGTTGTCGTGCAGCCGGTTCAGCAGCGGGTCGGAGCACTCGAACGTGCCGATGGGCCGCATGTCGGTGTGGCAGACGACGGCCCGCACGTCGTCCGGGTCGCAACCGTCGACCTGGGCGTAGCGGAAGCCGTGGGTGGTGAAGCGCGGCTCCCACTCCTCGGGTTCGGCGTCGCCGCGCAGGGTGTACCGGTCGAGCGCGTCGGCGTGGCGCAGCGGGCGCAGGGCCAGCGCGCCGTTCTCCAGCACCTCGGCGTGCCGCAGCGTCACGGTGTGCCCGGCGGGGCCCTGGACGCGGATGCGCAGCCGGCCGACGAGGTTCTGCCCGAAGTCGAGGATGGTCTCGCCGTCGGGGCCGGTCAGCACCTCGGCCGGGCGCACCGTCTGGGTGCGGCGCACGGGCGGGCCGGTCGGGGCGACGAGCAGCGACGCGTCGTGGGTCAGGGCGTCGGCGGGCAGCCAGGCGGAGTCGTCGAAGCCGGGCTCCGACCAGCCGATGGGCAGCAGGCGGGCGTCGTACTTCTCGCCGTCGTACAGGCTGGTGGCGGTGATCGGGCCGCTGGCGCAGCGCCAGGCGTCGTCGGTGACGACCACGTCGGTACTGCCGTCGGCGTAGGTGATCTCCAGCTGGGCGATGAGCGCGGTACGGTCGCCGTAGACGCCGGTCTTGCCGCCGCCGAAGCCGATGCGGCCTCGGTACCAGCCGTCGGCGAGGGTGGCGCCGATGGTGTTGCCGCCCTCGCGCAGCAGCTCGGTGACGTCGTGGGTACGGTAGCGCAGGCGGTGCCCGTAGCTGGTCCAGCCGGGGGCGAGCACGTCGTCGCCGACCACCCGCCCGTTCAGCTCGGCCTCGAACAGGCCGTGGGCGGTGATGTAGAGGCGCGCGTGCGCGACCGGGCCGCGCAGGGTGAAGTCGCGGCGCAGCAGCAGCGCGGGCCCGTCGGGGGCGCCCAGCAGCTCCAGCGGCGGCGCGGCGGCCGCGGCCTGCCATTCCGCGGGCCGCAGCAGCCCGGTCTCCACGGACGACCAGGTGCTCCAGTCGCTGGCCGAGCCGTCGGCGCCGTGGACGCGGACCCGGACGCCGCGCCGCTCGCGCGAGCCGAGGGGCGTGCCCGGCCACGGCACCAGCACGGAGGCGGCGGACTCGACGAGGCCGGTGCCGGTGCCGTCGCTCAGCTCGATCTCGTAGGCGGCCTGCCGCCAGCCGGGGAGGTCGGTGGTGACGGTCCAGGACAGGCGCGGCTCGGGCTCGCCGATGCCGAGCGGCTCGGAGTGGTGCTCGAAGGCGGGCGCGGTGACGTTAAGCAAGGTGCTCCTTAGCCCTTGATGGCGCCGGCGGTCATCCCGGCGACGATCTTGCGGTTGAAGAAGACGAACAGGATCAGTGGTGGGATCGTGATCAGGACGATGTCCATGAACAGCAGGTTCCACTGGGTGTTGTACTGGCTCTGGAAGTTGTAGAGGGTGACCTGCACGGTGGCGTTCTCGTCGCCGGGCAGCAGGTAGAGCGGGTTGACGAAGTCGTTGAAGATGTTGACCGAGCTGACCAGGATGACCGTGATGGTCACCGGCCGCAGCAGCGGGAAGATCACCCGGAAGAACAACCGGAAGCCGCTGCAGCCGTCGATCTGGGCGGCCTCGTCCAGCTCGCGCGGGATGGCCGCGATGAACGCCCGGAACAGCAGCATCGCGAACGACAGGTGGAAGGCCACCTCCGCCAGGATCATCCCGGGCAGCGTCTTGAACAACCCGAGCGCCTGCAGCAGCCAGATGGTCGGCACCACGGCGGGCGGGATGATCAGCCCCGACAGCACCAGGAAGTCGGCCAGTTTGGCGACCTTGCCGGGGCGTCTTTGGAGCACGAACGCGGCCATGGCGCCGAAGATCACCAGGAGGGTGACCGAGGCGACGGTGATGATGGTGCTGTTGACGTAGGCGCGCAGCAGGATGTAGTCGCGGGCCTCGATCACCGCCACGAAGTTCTCCACGACGGGCCAGCTCGTCGGCCAGGCGAAGTCGAGGTCGACGGCCTGCGTCTGGTCCTTGACGGCGGTCAGCAGCATGAGCGCGAACGGGACCAGGAAGATCACGGTGGCCAGCACCAGCGCGACGGCTTCCGCGCTGAGCCTGCGGAGTGCTCTCATGCGGCGACCTGCCTCTTGCCGAGGTAGTAGTTGAGCGGGACGGCGATGGCCGTGACGACGAGGAACAGGATCACGTTCCCGGCGGTCGAGAGGCCGAAGAAGCCGGCCTGGTACTGCTTGTAGATGATCGAGGCGATGGTGTCGCTGGTGAAGCCGGGGCCGCCGCGGGTCATCGTCCAGATGAGGTCGAAGGAGCGCAGGCCGCCGATGAACGACAGGATGATCACCGAGTAGGTGGCCGGCCAGCTCAAGGGGAGCGTGACGTGCCGGAAGCGGTGCCAGGCGCCGCCGCCGTCCACCGCGACGGCCTGGTAGTACTCGGTCGGGATCGACATGATGCCGGCGATGTAGATCACGGTGGCCAGGCCGACGCCCTTCCACACGTCCACCAGCGCCACCGACAGCAGCGCGGTGGCGGCGTCGCCGAGCCAGTCGCGGCCGTCGATGCCGACCAGCGCCAGCGCCTGGTTGACCAGGCCGGTCTGCGGCTTGAGCAGCATCGCGAAGGTGATGCCGACCGCGACCGTGGAGACCAGGGTCGGGAAGAACACCACCGAGCGCAGGAACCCGCGCACCTTCAGCCTGCTGGTCAGCAGCACGCCGAGCAGCAGCCCGAGCACGACCTTCAGGCCGCTGGTGACGACCGCGTAGATGATGGTGTTCTGGAAGCCGATGCGCAGGTTCTGCTCGGCCAGGAAGTCGCGGAAGTTCTGCAGCCCCACGAACTCGCTGTCGAACAACGTCCAGCGGGTCAGCGCGAAGTAGAACGCCATCGCCGTCGGCACCAGGAAGATCACCACGAAGACCACGGCGGCCGGCAGGTACAGCGCGTACGGGTAGGCGGACCTGCGCCGGGCCGCCGGGCGGGCGTGACCCTTCCCGGTGGGCGTGCCGGGCCCCGTGCGGGGCCCGGTCTCCTGCTGCGTCACCACCCCGCGAGCCCCAGCTGCTTGGCCTGCTTCTCCACGTCCTTGTCGTACTGGGCGGCGCCCTCGGCGGGCGGCGTCAGCCCGGAGCCGACGGCGACCGTGATCTGCTCCAGCGACGGGCCCTTGACCGGCGAGACGAACTCCAGCGCGGGCGCCGTGCGGCCCTCGTCCACGTACACCTGGAGGTCCTTGGCCGCCTGGATGGCGTCCTCGGGCAGCTTGGCGCCGCTGATCCGGTACGGCCCGGCGGGCGGCACGGCCGCGTTGACCGCCTCGGCCCCGGCCGGCGAGGCGACGAAGGCCAGGAACTTCTTGGCCGCGTCGAGGTTCTCGGTGGTCTTGGGGATGTAGATGCCGGCCGGCTCCCAGATCGTGGCGCCGTTCTTGGCGGCGTCGGTGCCGGGGATGCCGAAGAAGCCGACGTCGGTGGCGGCCTGCGGCATGGTGGCCACCAGCGGCGGGAGCTGGGCGCTGAGCATCGGGTAGTGCGCGCCCTTGCCCTCGACCAGCAGCTTCATGCCCTGGTCGTTGGTGGCCGAGCCGAAGCCCTCCTGCATGTAGCCCTTGGCGTGCACGTCGGCCAGGTGCTGGAAGCCCGCCGTCGCGGCCGGGGTGGTGGCGAACTTGGCCTTGTTGGCCGTGTAGTCCCGCGCGAAGGTCGGCACCGCCGCCTGCACGTTGTAGTAGTCGCCCAGCACGAAGAGCTGGGAGGTCCAGGTGTCCTTGTACGTGCCGATCACCGGCGCGATCCCGGCCGCCTTGATCTTGGCGTTGTTGGCCATGAACTCGTCCCAGGTCTTCGGCACCTCCAGCTTGAGCTGCTCGTAGACCTTGCGGTTGTAGAGGATGCCGCCGCCCATGGCGGTGCCGGCGGGCACGCCGTACACCTTGCCGTCCTGGCTCACCACGGGCAGGAAGTCCTTCTGCACGTTCTGCAGCACGGGGTCGCCGGTCAGGTCGACGAGGGTCTGCGCCGGGTTGAGCGCCTGGAGCAGCGACCCGGAGTTGTACCAGAACACATCCGACATGTCGCCCGTGGAGAGGCGGGTCTTGATGATGTTGTCGCCCTCGCTGCCGCCGGGCCGGGTCTCGGTCTCGATCTTGATGGTGGGGTTGGCCTTCATGAAGGCGTCGGCGAGAGCCTTGGCGGTGTCCACCGTCGCCTGGCTGTTGTCGACGAGGAACTTCAAGGTGACGGAGCCGTCCCCGGCTCCCGACCCGGCGCCGGAGCCCGAGCCGCACGAGGTCAGGGCCGCCACCGTGAGAGCGGCCAGAGCCGCTCCCAGTACGCGGTGCGAGGTCTTCACAACGCCCCTCCGGATTCGTTGAAACGTTTTAAGAGCCCCCCGATGGCAGTTAACGTAGGCGTTACCTGATAGGGCGTCAAGGGTCATTTTGGGGAACGAACCCCAATCGTGATGCGTGACCACCGTGGTAACCACCGGCACCTGCTGGGATGGGATGAATAACGTTGCCCATACCGTTCCGCGCGTGCGGCCCGTACAATCCGAGGGGGCTTGTCGGGGTCGAGGAAAGGCAGCACATGGTCGCGCGAGACCGCCGCAGGGTGACCATCACCGACGTGGCCAGGCACGCGCAGGTGTCCACCACCGCCGTGTCGAAGGTGGTGCGCAACGCGTACGGGGTCAGCGAGGCGATGCGCGTCAAGGTGCAGGCCGCCATCGACGAGCTCGGCTACCGCCCCCACCACGCCGCCCGGGCCATGCGCGGCCGCACCTTCACCATCGGCGTGCTGCTGCCGCACATCCGCAACCCGTTCTTCGCCGACATCCTCGACGGCCTCACCGAGGAGATCTCCGCCAGCGGCTACCAGGCCATCATGGTGCAGAGCGGCGGCCGGGACCCGGCCGCCGAGCGCCGCGCCGGCGACGCCCTGGTGGACCGGCAGGTCGACGGCATCCTCTGGGTCGCGCCCTGCTGCGCCAAGGCCCAGCTCGAACAGCTGGCCAAGGACACCCCCACCGTGGTGCTCGGCCGGCACGACCGCTCCGCCGTCTACGACTGCGTGCTCGACGACGACGAGGTGGGCGCCGAGCTGGTGGTCGAGCACCTCATCGCGCTCGGGCACCGCCGTATCGGGCACATCACCCAGAAGGACGACCTGCCCGGCCGCGCCGCCGCCCTGCTGCAGACCATCCGGGCGCGAACCTACGAACGCGTCATGACCGAGCGCGGCCTGGCCGCCCACATCGCCGTCGCCGCCACCTCCTACAGCGAGGAGGGCGGCTACGAGGGCGCCCGCCAGCTCCTGGCCCGCGACCCCCGGCCCACCGCCATCTTCGCCGGCGCCGACGGAGCCGCCTTCGGCGCGCTCGCCGCCGTCCACGAGGCGGGCCTGACCGTGCCCGGTGACGTCTCCGTGGCCGGCTACGACAACGCCCGCATGAGCGGCCTCGCCCACATCGCGCTGACCAGCGTCGACCAGGACGGCGCCATCATGGGCAAGACCGCCGGCCGGCTGCTGCTCGAACGCATCGACGGCCGCACCTCCGCCGTGCGCTTCTCCGTCACGCCGACCCTCGTGACCCGCCGCTCCACCGCCCCGCCACCACGATCTTGACCGGAGGCGGTCGAGACCGCGAGAGTACGGTGAGCCGACCTCAAGATCGAAAGGTGTCCTGTGGCCGCCCCACTCGCCGCGTTGCTGCTCGCCTCGTTACTCGCCGCCCCCTCTGCCGCCCCCTCTGCCGCCCCGTCCGCCGCCCCCTCTGCCAGTCCGTCCGCCGCCGCCCTGCCCGCCTGCCCCCAGATCTTCGGGCACGGCGGCTACCCCACAGGCGCCAACGCCTGGGAACGCGACCAGGTCCGCCAGCCCAACAACCCCACGGCCATCCGCCAGTACAAGAGCTGGGGAGCGGCGGGCGTCGAAGCCGACCTGCAGCTCACCAAGAACGGCACCAAAGGCGTCATGTGGCACAACACCTCCACGTGGGGCCTGACCGGCACGAAGAAGAACATCACCGAGATCTGGTGGGCCAGCGGCGACACCAAGCTCCAGGGCCGCACCATCACGCGCGGCCCGTTCACGGGCGAGACCGTCCACACCTTCCGCGAGTGGCTGGCCGCGATGCGGTCGGCCGGCATGATCGGGCTGGTGGAGATCAAGCCGGAGGCCCGGCAGTCGCTGTTCAACTCCGACGCCGCCATCAAGGCGCGGGCCTGGGCCGAGGTCCTCGACCCCGTCCGGGAGAACTACCGGTCACAGGAGATCATCCTGTACTCCCACGACAGCGGCATCGCCGCCGAGCTCAAGAGCCGGGTGACGGCCGCCGGCATGACGCAGGTGCTCAGCGGCGGCCCCGTCTGGCCCGACGTCACCAAGTGGGAGGAGCCGCCGCCCTCCTGGACCCTGAACGAGAGCGCCTGGAAGGCCGCGCTCCAGAGCGGCGCCCGGCGCATCGCCACCGACTACCCGGCCCAGCTGCGCTCCTGGCTCGTCGGCAAGTGCCAGTGAGGGGTTCACAGGGCCAGCTCGACCCGGTACTGCCGTAGCCAGCGGTCGAGCTGGAGCAGCCGCTCCAGCGCCGACCGGCTCGCCGGGGACGGCGGCCCGGCGGCGATCTCGCGGGCCCGGTCCCAGTCGACCAGCGCGGCGGCGGGGGAGTCGGGGTGCTGGAGCAGCTCCGCCACCCGCCCGTGCAGCGCCCGGTCGTAGGAGGGGTCCTGGGTGGCCGGGTACGGGCTCTTGACCCGCTGCAGGATGCTGTCGGGCAGCAGGTCGGCCCCGGCCGCCCGCAGCAGGCTCTTCTCCCGCCCGTCGAACGTCTTCATCGCCCAGGGCACGTTGAAGACGTACTCCACCAGCCGGTGATCGCAGAACGGCACCCGCACCTCCAGCCCCACCGCCATGCTCATCCGGTCCTTGCGGTCGAGCAGGATCTGCACGAACCGGGTCAGGTGCAGGTAGCTGACCTCCCGCATGCGCCGCTCGTGCCCGTCCTCGCCCGGCAGCCGCGGCACCTCGGCCAGCGCCTCCCGGTACCGCTCGTCCCGGTAGCCCCGCAGGTCGGCGAGCCGCGCCACGTCCTCCCTGAGCAGCAGCTCGGCGCCGGCGTGCACGGCCGTCGCCGGCGAGGCCAGCCACGGGAACGTGCCGGACTCCACCGCCTCCCGGTCGTGGAACCACCGGTAACCGCCGAACACCTCGTCGGCCGACTCGCCCGACAACGCCACCGTGGAGTGGCCCCGGATCGCCTTGAACAGCAGGTAGAGCGAGCTGTCCATGTCGCCGATGCCCATCGGCAGGTCACGGGCGCGCAGCACGGCCGCCCGCACCGCCGGGTCCATCAGCTCGGCCGAGTCCAGCACGATGTCCGTGTGGTCCACGCGGGCGTGCCGGGCGAGCTCGTGCACGTATGGGGTGTCGGGGGTGGAGCGGGTCAGGTCGGGCTTGAAGTTCTCCGTGTAGCCGGCGAAGTCGACCGAGAACGAGCGGACGGACCCCAGCCCCTGCTCCCGCAGCAGCCTGGCGGCCAAGGCGGTGATCAGGCTGGAGTCCAGGCCGCCCGACAGCAGCGCGCACAGGGGCACGTCGCTGATGAGCTGGCGGGCGACGATGTCGTCCAGCAGGCCGCGCACGGTCTCGACGGTCCGGCGGACGTCGTCGGCGTGCTCGCGCGCGTCGAGCCGCCAGTAACGCCGCTTGCCGATGCCGTCCCGGCTCACCTTGACGACCTGGCCGGGGCGCACCTCGTACATGCCGGAGAAGATGCCGTGCTCCGGCGTCTTGACGAACGACAGCAGCTCGCGCAGCCCGCCGGCGTCGAGCACGCGCTGGGCGAGCGGGTTGGCGAGGATCGCCTTCGGCTCCGAGCCGAACAGCACGCCGTGCGGCGTCGGGTAGTAGTAGAGCGGCTTGATGCCCATGCGGTCGCGCACCAGCAGCAGCTCCTCGGAACGGGCGTCCCAGACGGCGAAGGCGTACATGCCGTTGAGGTGCCCGGCCAGCTCCTCGCCCCATTCGAGGTAGGCGCGCAGCACGACCTCGGTGTCGCTGCGGGTGCGGAAGCGGTGGCCGCGGGCGGACAGCTCGGCCCGCAGCTCCTCGAAGTTGTACACCTCGCCGCTGTAGCTGAGGACGGCCGTCTCCCCCTCCTCGCCCTCGGCCACCATGGGCTGGCGGCCACCGGCGAGATCGATGATCGCCAACCGGCGGTGGCCGATGGCGGCGTGCGGGGCGATCCACAACCCCCGGTCGTCGGGCCCGCGGCAGGCCATCGTGTCGGTCATCTCCTGCGCGATCTCGCGTTCCTGCCGCAGGTCGCGCTCGAAGTCCACCCATCCGCTGATCCCGCACACGCCGGTCCCCTCCCCGTCCCCGGCCCGTAGTCGTTCCCTCCGCCGGGTAGATCGTTTTAAAGCGCGGGGTGAAGGTGTCGTATCGGGGGCCCGGCCGATCGTCTTCGAGGTGAGGACTCTGGAAAGGAGCGCGTCATGTACCCCGCACTCAACACCATCGACATCGTGGTGTCCGACCTGGACGCCTCGATCGCCTTCTACGCCCGGCTCGGCCTGGAGTTCAAGGTGGACGAGCACTCGCCCGAGCACGCCGGCTGCGACCTGCCGAACGGGCTGCACGTCATGCTGGACACCGAAGGCTTCCGCACGCCGTTCCTGTCGGGCTGGAGCGCCCCGGCCGGCGGGCCGCGCACGCTGCTGTGCTTCGAGCTCGACGGGCCCGCCGCGGTCGACGCCAAGTACGCCGAGCTCGTCGCGGCCGGTCATCGCGGGATCGCCGAGCCGTTCGACGCGTTCTGGGGAATGCGTTACGCGACGGTCGCGGATCCGGACGGCAACGGCGTCGACCTGTACGCCGCGCTCCCGGCAAGCTGACCACCACGAGACCGGAGGAGGACGATCGTGAAGTACGTGCTGATGTTCGTCGAGACGGAGCAGTTCGCCCAGAAGCTGGAGGCGATGGGCGAGCTGGAGCGGCAGGACGCCTACGAGGCGGTGGGCCGGTGGTTCGCCGAGCACGCCGACAGGATCACCCATCACACGCACCTGGCGCCGGTGCACACCGCCACCACGATGCGGCTCGACCAGGGGGAGCCGGTGGTCACCGACGGGCCGTTCGTGGAGGGCAAGGAGGTGGTGAGCGGGTTCGCGGAGATCGAGGTGGCGGACCTGGACGAGGCGCTGCGGGTGGCCCGCTCGTGGCCGGCCTGCCCGATCGTGGAGATCCGTCCCGTCGCATGAGCGGTGGGACTGCCGCGAGCGCCGCGCCGGCGGGCGGCGCTGATGAGTGACGTGCCGGACGGGCGGGAGGTGCTGGCGCGGGTGGTGCGCGAGCACGCGGGCCGGCTGGCCGCGTCGCTGGTGTCGCTGCTGGGCGACTTCTCCGCCGCCGAGGACCTGGTGCAGGACGCGGTCGAGACCGCGTTGCGGCGCTGGCCGGTCGAGGGCGTGCCGGACCGGCCGGACGCGTGGCTGTTCACCGTGGCCCGGCGGCGCGGCCTGGACGTGCTGCGCCGTGAGTCCAACTACCGGGCCAAGCTCGCCCGGCTCACCTGGCCGGGGCCGGCGGAGCGGGACGACCGGCTACGGCTGATCTTCACCTGCTGCCACCCGGCGCTGTCGCGGCCCGCGCAGATCGCGCTCACGCTGCGCGTGGTGTGCGGGCTGTCGGCGGCGCAGATCGCCGCGGCGTTCGTGGTGCCCGAGTCCACGGTGGCGCAGCGCATCACCCGCGCCAAGCGGAAGATCGGCGAGGCCGGCATCCCGTACCGCGTCCCGCCGGAGGAGGAGCTGCCGGGCCGGCTGGGCGAGGTGCTGGCGGTGGTCTACCTGCTGTTCAACGAGGGGTACCTGTCCACCACGGCCGAGCGGGCGCAGGCGCCCGACCTGGTGGAGGAGGCCGAATGGCTGGCCGCGCTGCTGGTGAACCTGATGCCGAAGGAGCCCGAGGCGGCCGGGCTGCTGGCGCTGATCCGGCTGCACCGGGCCCGCGGCGCCGCCCGCTTCGACGGGCGGGGCCGCCTGGTGCTGCTGGCCGACCAGGACCGCTCGCTCTGGGACCGCGCCGCCATCGCCGCGGCCACCGCCCTGCTCACGCGTACGGCCCGCGCCCACCGCCGGCCCGGCCCGTACCAGCTCCAGGCGGCGATCGTGGCCTGCCACGCGGAGGCCGCGTCGTTCGCCGAGACCGACTGGGCGCAGATCCTCGTGCTGTACGACATGCTCCTGCACGTGGCGCCGTCGCCGGTCACGCGGCTGCACCGGGCCGTCGCGCTGCGGCACGTCCGGGGCCCGGAGGCGGCCCTGGCCGAGCTGGACGATCTCGGAGGCGCGCTGGAGCGCTACCCGCTCTTCCACGCCACCCGGGCCGAGCTGCTGCGCGACCTGGGGCGGGACGCGCAGGCCCGCCAGGCCGACGAGCGGGCGCTGCGGCTGACCGCCAACCCGGCCCAGCAGGAGCTGCTGGAGCGGCGCCTGGGCTGGGACTGACCGCTCCCGGGAGCATCGCCGCGCGGCGCCGGAGCGTACGGTGACGAGCGGAGGTGCGTGGCCATGAGTAAGGGCAAGCTGCGGCGCAAGCCGTACGAGAAGCGGTTGTTCCGGTTGCAGGCCGAGCTGGTGAAGCTGCAGGAGTGGGTCAGGGCCGAGGGACACCGGCTGGTGGTGATCTTCGAGGGGCGGGACGCGGCCGGCAAGGGCAGCACGATCAAGCGGGTGACGGAGTACCTCAACCCGCGCGTGGCCAGGATCGTGGCGCTGCCCGCGCCGACCGAGCGCGAGCGTACACAGTGGTACTTCCAGCGCTACGTCGAGCACCTGCCGGCCGCCGGGGAGATCGCGCTGTTCGACCGCAGCTGGTACAACCGGGCCGGCGTCGAGCGGGTGATGGGGTTCTGCACGCAGGAGGAGTACACCCGGTTCCTGCACCAGTGCCCGATCTTCGAGCGGCTGCTGGTGGAGGACGGCGTCTTGCTGCGCAAGTACTGGTTCTCGGTCAGCGATACCGAGCAGGAGCGCCGCTTCCGCGCCCGGCTGGAGGACCCGATGCGGCGCTGGAAGCTGTCGGCGATGGACCTGGAGTCGATCACCCGCTGGGAGGAGTACTCCCGCGCCAAGGACGAGATGATGGTGCACACCCACATCCCCGAGGCGCCGTGGTACGAGGTGGAGGGCGAGGACAAGCGGCGGGCCAGGATCAACATGATCTCCCACCTGCTGTCCACGATCCCGTACCACGAGGTGCAGCGCACGCCGCTGGAGATCCCGCCCCGGCCCGCCCCGACGGGCTACCGGCGCCCGCCGAGGGTGGAGACCCCGGTGCCCGACGTGACCGGCGATCTCCACTGACGGCTTGCCGTTCGACTGACCAATTGGTTAGCATCCCGACCATGCGGTCAAACGACGACGCCGATCTCACGGCGCGCGCCCGGATCAGGAACGCGGCTCTGGAGCTGTTCGGTGCCGAAGGCGTGGGCCGGGTCAGCCTGCGCGCCGTCGCCGCCCGCGCGGGCGTCTCGCACGCCCTGGTGCTGCACCACTTCGGCACCAAGGAGGGGCTGCGCAAGGAGTGCGACGCGTACGTGATCGCGCTCGTGCGCGGCGGCCCCGGCATGGAGGCGCTGGACGACACCTCCAGCCTGGGCGCCCTGTTGGAGGCGGGCGCCGGCGTGCGCCGCTACCTGGCGCGCGCCTTCCTCGACGGCACGCCGGAGGCCGCCGCCCTGTTCGACGAGCTCGTCGAGACCACCGGGCGGTGGCTGGAGCAGGGCGTACGGGAAGGGTGGGCCCAGCCGGGCGAGGACCCGCGGGCGCGGGCGGCGATCTACGTGACCTGGCTGCTGGCGCCCCTGGCCTTCGGCGAGCACCTGTCGCGGGCGCTGGGCGTCACCGACCTGCACGACACCGACGCCACCCTGCGCTACTCCCGCGCCGCCGTCGAGATCTTCACCCGCGGCGTCTTCACCGACGAGCGGGCTCTGGAGGCCTGGGACGCGGTCAGGGAGCGGCGCCGCTCACCTTGACCGCGCCCATCCGCCCCGTTCCCCCATCCTGGAGTGATCCTTGACCGACCTCATCGGCCTGCTGACCGCCGCCGACCGGGACGCGTTCCTGACCGGCCTGGCCGGGCACGGCCCCGTCAGCCCCGGCACCTACCTGGACGGCACCCCCATCTGGCTGGTCACCGGCCATCCGGAGGCCGTCACCGTGCTCACCGACCCGCGCTTCAGCAGCGACGTCACCAAACAGGGCAAGATCGACGTGGCCGCCGCGGCCGGGCTGCCGGCGGACGTGGCGCCGTACCTGATGCACACCCTCGGCGCCTACGACCCGCCCGGCCACACCCGGCTGCGCCGCCTCGTCTCGCGCGAGTTCACCGCCCGCCGCGTGGAGCGGCTGCGGCCGCGCATCCAGCAGATCGCCGGCGAGCTGCTGGACGGCCTGCCCGGGGAGTTCGACCTGATCGAGCGGTACGCCTACCCGCTGCCGATCCAGGTCATCTGCGAGCTGCTCGGCGTCCCCGGCACGGACCGGGACACGTGGCGGGCCTGGGCCGCCGACCTCGGCGCGCCGGACCCGGCCAGGATCGCCGCGGGCGCCAGGGGGCTCGTCGGGTACGTCCGCGACCTGGTCGCCGCCAAGCGCCGCGCACCGGCCGACGACCTGCTGTCCGGGCTGGTCAGGGTACGGGACGAGGACGGCGACCGGCTCGGCGACGAAGAGCTGATCGCGCTGTCGATCAGCATCCTGCTCGCCGGCCACGAGACCACGGTGGGCCTGATCAGCCAGAGCGCCTGGCTGCTGCTCACCCGCCCCCTCGACCGCGGCGACGCCGCGACGGCGGTGGAGGAGTTCCTGCGGTACAGCGGGCCCGCCGAGCTCGCCGTCCTGCGCTACACCCTGGAGCCGGTGCAGCTCGGCGGCGTCACCATCCCGGCCGGGGAGGCCGTCCAGGTCGTGTACGCCGCGGCGAACCGCGACCCGCGCCGCTTCGACCGGCCCGCCGAGCTCGACCTCCACCGCCTCGACAACGCGCACCTCGGTTTCGGCCACGGCATCCACTACTGCCTGGGCGCCGCGCTGGCCCGAGCCGAGACCCGGATCGCGCTCACCACCCTCTTCGACCGCTTCCCCGCCCTCACGCCGGCCGGCGAGGCGGGCTGGCAGCCGGGCTTCAAACGAGCGCTCACCGGCCTGCCGGTCCGCACGTAGCCTCGACTCGACCGGCCCGCCGGTCCGCACCTGACTACCTGCCGGACCACCTGCCGGTTCGCCCCAGACTACTCGAACAGGGACGGATCGCCCGTGCCCCGGCGCAGGATCTCCGGCTCGTCCTGCGAGAGGTCGACGACGGTCGTCGGGGTCGCGCCGCACTCGCCGGCGTCGATGACGGCGTCCACCGCGTGGTCGAGCCGCTCCTTGATCTCCCAGCCCTGCGTCGGGGGCTCGCTCTCGCCGGGCAGCAGCAGGGTGCTCGACAGCAGGGGCTCGCCGAGCTCGGCCAGCAGCGCCTGCGTGACGACGTGATCGGGGATCCGGACGCCGACCGTCTTCTTCCTGGGGTGCAGCAGCCGCCGCGGCACCTCCTTGGTGGCCGGCAGGATGAACGTGTACCCGCCGGGCGTCGCCGCCTTGACCAGCCGGAACACCGCGTTGCTCACCCGTACGAACTGGCCGAACTGGGCGAAGTCCCTGCAGATCAGGGTGAAGTGATGGTTGTCGTCGAGGCTGCGGATCTCCCTGATCCGGTCGATGCCCTCCTTGTTGCCCAGCCGGCACCCCAGGGCATAACACGAGTCCGTCGGGTACGCGATCAGCCCGTCCGCGTTCAGCAGCTCCACCACCTGACCGATCAGGCGGGGCTGGGGGTTGTCCGGGTGAAGGTCGAAGTATCTGGCCACCCTTCGGATCTTAGAAGCGTGACGGTGATGGGGCAGCATCGCCCGATTCGCCCGGTGTCACGCGGGCGGGCGGGACGGGGCGGGGGCGGCCTGCAAGTACGCCAGCACCGCCATCACCCGCCGGTTCTGGTCGTCCGACGGCGGCAGGCCGAGCTTGGCGAAGATGTTGTTGGCGTGCTTGCTGATCGCCTTGTCCGTCACCTGGAGGCGGGCGGCGATGGCCAGGTTCGACAGCCCCTCCGCCATCAGCGCCAGCACCTCGCGCTCGCGCGGGGTGAGCGTGGCCAGCGGCTCGTCCCGGCCCCGGCGGGTCAGCAACTGCGTGATCACCTCCGGGTCCATCGCGGTGCCGCCCCCGGCCACCTGGCGCACCGCCTCGACGAATCGGTCCACGTCCCCCACCCGGTCCTTCAGCAGGTACCCGACGCCGCCCGACCGGTCCGACAGCAGCTCCCTCGCGTAGAGCTGCTCCACGTACTGGGACAGGATCAGCACCGGCAGCCCCGGGACCCGCCGGCGGGCCTCCAGCGCGGCGCGCAGGCCCTCGTCGGTGAAGCCCGGCGGGAGCCGCACGTCCACCACGGCCACGTCGGGGCGGTGCGTGACC
Source organism: Nonomuraea composti (assembly GCF_012034275.1). Taxonomy (NCBI): domain Bacteria; kingdom Bacillati; phylum Actinomycetota; class Actinomycetes; order Streptosporangiales; family Streptosporangiaceae; genus Nonomuraea; species Nonomuraea composti. The sequence continues at coordinate 30,047 of NZ_JAATEP010000033.1, forward strand.
AGCGCCCGCAGCAGCATGGGGCCGTTGTCGACCGCCTCGACGACGGTGCAGCCGTGCGCCGTCAGCAGGCGGACCAGCCCGTCCCTCAGGAGTGCGAGATCTTCGGCGATGACGACGCGCAAGGGACCTCCATGGTGAGTTCGGTGGGGCCGCCGGGAGGGCTGCTCACGGTGAGCGAGCCGTCGAAGGCGGACAGACGATCACGTATCCCGCGCAAACCAGCGTCGGAACGAGGGTCGGCGCCGCCGCGGCCGTCGTCGCCCACGGTGAGGCGGAGTACGCCGGACGAGTGGCGCAGCCGCACCCAGGCGCGCGAGGCGCCGCTGTGCTTGGTCACGTTGGTCAGCGCCTCCGCGACGGCGAAGTACGCGGCCGACTCGACCGGCGGTGGCAGCCGGCCGGGCAGGTCGAGGTCGAGCTCGACCGGCATCGGGCAGAGCAGCGCGGACGCCTCGATGGCGCCAGTGAGGCCACGGTCGGCCAGGACCGGCGGGTGGATGCCGCGTACCAGGTCACGCAGGTCGGTCAGGGCCTGACCGGCGACCTCGCGCGCCTCGTCGATCATCCGCAGCGTCTCGCCCGGGTCGCGGGAGCCGCGCGCCAGGCCGAGCTGCATGCGGATGGCGATCAGCTTGGCCTGCGCGCCGTCGTGCAGGTCGCGCTCGATCCGGCGCAGCTCGGCGTCCCGCGCGTCCACGAGCGCCGCCCTCGACGCGGTCAGCTCGCGGATCCGGGCGTCCGGCGTGGCGGCCGGGGTGAGCAGCAGGCGCGCCAGGCGCGCCTGGCCGGCGCGGAACAGGGCGACGGACAGGAGGAGGACCACGGCGATCGCCACGATGGACAGGGAGAGGGCGAACGTGTTCAACGGGCTGCGCTCCACCGGGTTCAACCGGAACCACACGTAGTCCAGAGCGGCCAGCATGCCCCACGCCACGACCAGCGGAGCCGGCCCCGCCACGCTCTGCACCGCCAGCCACAACAACACCCGCCGCCCCGCGCCGCCCACCTCGTCCCGGCTGTCCGAGCGGGCGCGTGAACGGGCGGCCCGGTCGTGCGTGTGAGGCTCCCGGCGCAGGATCCGGTCGGCGCGGCGGCGGTGGAAGGCGGACAGGCGGTGGGCGAGGCCGAGCGCCCGGTCCAGCGGAGCCGTCCGGGAGCCGGTCACCGGCCTCAGGGTCGCGCACACCGCGACCAGCACCAGCAGCGCGAGCGCGGCCACCCCCGTGGCGGCGTTCAGCACGAGGTCGGCCGGGCCCGCCAGCGTTCTGCGCGCCTGGGCCGCCAGCCGGCCGGCGAGCGGGCGGGTCGCGGTGGCGGGCGCGGGTGGTGTCCGGATCACCCTTGCAGTCTGCCCCGCTCGCGGCGGTGCGGGGGTAGGGCTGGCCCCACCCCGGAGGGTGGAGATCGTCCACCGGCCGGGTGGGCGCAGACCCATGGAGGCCGGGCCGCCGGCCCGACAGGCTCGTCACGAAGATCCGAGACCGTCGACGAGGGAGAGTTGTGATCGAAGTGAGGGGCCTGACCATGCGGTACGGCCGCACGGTCGCCGTGGACGACCTGACCTTCACGGTGAAACCCGGCCTGGTGACCGGGTTCCTGGGCCCGAACGGGGCGGGCAAGTCCACGACCATGCGGGCCGTGCTCGGGCTGGAGGTCCCGCAGGCGGGGGAGACGCTGGTGGACGGGCGCGCGTACGTGTCGCTGCGCCGCCCCATGCGCACCATGGGGGCGCTGCTCGACGCCGGCGCGGTGCACGGCGGCCGGACCGCCCACGCCCACCTCGCCTGCCTGGCCCGCAGCAACGGCATCGGCGCCGGCCGGGTGTCGGCGGTGCTGGAGCAGGTCGGCCTGACGGCCGTCGCGAACCGGCGGATCCGCGGCTTCTCCCTCGGGATGAAGCAGCGGCTCGGCATCGCGATGGCGCTGCTCGGCGACCCGGCGACGCTGATGCTGGACGAGCCGCTGAACGGCCTCGACCCGGAGGGCATCCGCTGGCTGCGCGGCCTGCTGCGCTCGCTCGCCGGCGAGGGCCGCACGGTGCTGCTGTCCAGCCACCTGATGAACGAGCTGGCGCTCACCGCCGACCACGTCATCGTGATCGGCCGGGGCCGGCTGATCGCCGACACCGCCATCGACGCCCTGGCCGGGCACTTCCAGGGGGACGTGCTGGTCCGCGCGTCCCGCCCCGACCGGCTCGCCGCGCTCATGCGGGAGCGCGGGGCGGCGGTGACGGCCGAGGACGGCGGCGCCCTGTCCGTCCGCGGCCTGACCGCCGCCGAGATCGGCGTGCTGGCGCTGTCCGCCGGGATCGCGCTGGCGGAGCTGTCGCCCCGCGCCGCGTCCCTGGAGGAGGCGTTCATGCGGCTCACCGGCGACAGCATCGAGTTCACCGGAAACAAGGGGGTCGGGCGATGACCGACGTGATCGCCTCCGAATGGCTCAAGCTGCGCTCACTCCGCTCGAACCTCTACCTCCTGGCCTGCTCGTTGGCCGCCGTCCTCGCGTGTGCCGGGATCGCGTTCATGATCGGCCGCGGGTTCGACAACCAGACGCCGGAGGAGCGGCTGGCCTTCCCCGGCAACGGGGACGGCCTCGGCAACGGCATCGCGGTCGCCTACTTCGTGTTCGCCCTGCTGGGGGCGCTGGCGATCACGTCCGAGCACGCCACGGGCATGATCCAGCCGAGCCTGGTGGCGGTGCCGCGCCGGCAGGTGCTGCTGCTGGCCAAGATCCCGGGTGTGGCCGGGGTGGCGCTGGTGGCGGGCCAGGTCCTGGCGTTCGCCATGCACGCGGCCTCCATGGCGGTGCTCGGCGACCGGGCGGGTCGGTTGCTGCGCGAGGGGGTGACGCTGGGGACGCCGCTGTCGGAGCCCGGCGTGCTCGCCTCAGTGATCGTGGCGGGGTTGTCGATGGCGGCGGTCGCGCTGATCGGGCTGGGGGTCGGGGCCGCCGTCCGGTCCACGCCGGGCGCGCTGGTCGTGCTGACGGTGCTCATCGTGGTGCTGCCGGTGGTCGCCAGGACGCTGCCCATGCCGCTGCGGGCGCGGGCCGGCTCGTTCATGATCGAGAACCTGCCGCTCCAGATCGCGGGGACCGGCGGTGGAAGCCTGCCGCCCGCCGTGGCCGCGGGCCTGCTCGTCGGGTACGTGGTCGCGGCGCTGACGGCCGGCGCCACCGTGATCGCGCTGCGCGGACGCCGGATCAAGGCGCTGGCGATCGGCGTGACCACGGCCGTCCTCGTCGTGGCGGCACCCGCCGTCGCGGCGGACACACCGGGCGCGGGCGCGGGTGCGCTGCGCTGGGGCGGGTGCGCGGACAAGGGCGCCGACAAGGGCACGGACAAGGGCGTGGGCAAGGGACTCGTGAAGGACCTGCGGTGCGCGTCCATCGCCGTGCCGGTGGACTGGTCCCGCCCGTACGGACGGAAGATCGAGCTGACCGTCGGCCTGCTGCCGGCCACCGGCGTGCACCGCCGGATCGGCACCGTGTTCGCGGTCCCCGGCGGCCCGGGCGGCTCGGGCGTGCAGGACCTGAGCACGAACGCGGGCAGCTTCGCCGAGCTGCGCGACCGTTTCGACGTGGTCGGCGTCGAGCCCCGCAACACCATCGACAAGGGCGTGCTGCCGTCCGACTGCCTGGTCTCCGGCCCGTGGATCACCTGGCCCGAGACCCGCGAGGAGTACGCCGAGCTGGGCCGGCGCAACCGGGCGGCGGCCGAGCGCTGCCGCGCCGCCGACCCCGAGTTCTTCGACCACATGGATTCGGCGTCCGTGGCGCGGGACATGGAGGCGATCCGCGTCGCGCTCGGCGAGGAGCGGCTGAGCTTCATCACCAACTCCTACGGCAGCATGCCGGGGATCGCCTATTCCCGGCTGTTCCCGGAGCGGGTGCGCGCGATGGTGCTCGACGGCGCCGCCAACCCGTACGTGGACCGGGCCCGCGGCAGGTTGCCGCACGAGGAGTCGTTCGGCCGCTTCGCCGCCTGGTGCGCGCGGGCGAGCACGTGCGCGCTGCACGGGCAGGACGTCGGCGAGGTGTGGCGGGCGCTGGTGGCCCGCGCCGACCGCGTGCCGGTGCCGGTCAAGGGCGAGTCGCCGCGGGCCGCCTACAGCGGGCTCGACATCAAGGAGGCGGCCGCGCCCAGCGTCATCTCGCCGGGGCCCGCGCCGGACTTCCCCCGCTGGACGCAGCTCGCCGAGGCGATCGCGCGGGCCGTGGGCGGTGACGCGTCAGGGTTCGCCGGTTACGTCCGGCAGAGCACGAACAGCCTGAAGGTGCCCTCGTTCACCGGGATGAACATGACGCACTGCCTCGACGGCCTGGGCTTTCGCGACTATGAGGAGTACCGGGAGCTGCGCCGCCAGGGCGAGCGCCTGCTGCCGAACCTGGCCGGCATCGAGCTGTGGCACCCCCTCGCCTGCGTCGGCTGGCCGGTCGCCGCGACGAACCCGCCCGCGCCGCTGCCCGCCGGGAAGCTGCCGCCGTACCTGGCCGTCGGCTCCTGGACGGACTTCGGCGGCGGCGCCGACCTCGTGCGGCGGATCCCCGGTTCGGGCGGCGTGCAGTATCTGGGGCATGGCCACGGCCTCTACAACGCGGGCGTTTCCTGCGTCATCGCGCACGTCAACCGCTACCTGATCAGCCTGCGCCCGGCTGCGATGGGCACGGTCTGCCCCGGCCCCGCGAGCTGACGCGCGCCGAAGGTTCCAGGAAGGTTTCGGAGTCTTGACAGGGGGAGGGGTCGGCCTCAGTATCTTCACCACTAACTTTATTCCTAAAGAAAGTCCCCCACATGGCAGCCACAGACCGCGGCGACCTCACCAGAACGGCGATCCTCGCCCTCCTGGGCACGGTCGGCCCGCTGAGCCGCAGCGAGATAGCCCGCGAGCTCGACGTCAGCCCCGCCACGGTCACGCAGCTCACCAAGGAGCTCATCGGGCACGGGATGCTGGAGGAGCTGGACCTGAAGCCGTCGCGCGGCGGACGCCCGGCGCAGCGGCTCGGGCTGGTGGGCAGTGCCGGGCGGGCGCTCGGCGTGAAGGTGACGGCCGACCACCTGGTGCTGGTGGACGTGCGGCTCGACGGCGAGGTGCTCGGCTCCTGGGAGAGACCCCACGACCCGGCAGCGCCCGACGCGCTGGAGCACCTGGCGGACGCGGTCGAGTCCGTGGTCCGCGAGGTTCCCGGGGCGCCGCCGCTGCTGGGCGTCGGGGTCGGGGTGCCGGGGAACGTGGACGACCAGGCCGTCGGCACCGTCAACGCACCCACGCTCGGCTGGCAGGCCATGCCGGTGGGGGAGCGGCTGCGGCGCCGGCTCCACCTGCCGGTCCTCGTCGAGAACGACGTGAACGCGCTGGCCGCCGCCGAGCGCCTGTACGGCCGGGGCCGCACGCACAGCGACTTCCTCGTCCTGACGATCGGGCGCGGCGTCGGCGCGGCGATCGTCGCCGACGGGCGGGTGTACCGGGGGGCGCGGGGCGGGGCGGGCGAGTTCGGCCACCTGCCCGTGGACCCGGAGGGGCCGCCCTGCGGGTGCGGCGCCCGGGGATGTCTGGAGGCGTTCGTCGGCTCGGCCGGGCTGCTGGCGGCCGCCCGCGCCAAACGGGGCCTGGCGCGGGCGGACGCGAGCGATCCGCTCGGCGCGGTGGCCGCGCTCGGCCGGGCGGCGGCGGGCGGCGAGCAGGCCGCCCGGGAGGTGTTCGCCGAGGCCGGGGCGATCCTGGGCCGCGCTGCCGCCGGGCTGATCAACGTCGTGGACCCCGAGGTCGTGGTGGTGCTGGGCGAGGGCACGGCCGACTGGCCGCTGTGGCGGGCCGGCTTCGAGCCGGCCCTGCGCGCGCACCTCTATCCCGGTCGGCGCGACATCGCGGTCGAGGTCGAGAGCTGGGACGACACGAGCTGGGCCCAGGGGGCGGCGGCCCTGGTGCTGGCGACCCCGTTCGACTCGGCGGGAGCGGCGGGTGAGCAGGGCCGCCTGGTCCGCGCCCGCCTGATCGGAGCCACCCCATGAGCGTCCAGCAGGCCAGGCCCGTGACGCGGGCGGGCGCGCCGCCCGCGCACGCGGGGCCGAAGCGGCGGCGCGGGTGGCGGTACGCCGGCACGGTCGCGTTGTTCCTGCTGCCCAGCCTGGTCCCGCTGACCCTCTACACGCTGATCCCGATGGTCGGCTCGTTCTGGACGAGCCTGCACGAGTGGGACCTCATCACCGACATGCGCTGGGTCGGCCTCGGCAACTACGCCGAGCTGATCGGCGACCCCGACACCCAGGCCGCGTTCCTGCACACGCTGTACTTCATCGCCGGCTACCTGCCGCTGGTCTACCTCGGCGGCCTGGGCCTGGCGGTGCTGCTGAACCGGGCGATGCCCGCGCGCGGCCTGCTGCGCGGCGTGTACTTCCTGCCGGTGATCACGAGCTGGGTGGTCGTGGCGCTGATGTGGAAGTGGCTGCTCAACCCGGCCAGCGGCATCGTCAACTGGGCGCTGGGCCTGGTGGGCGTGAGCGGGCCGGGCTGGTGGACCGACCCCGACTGGGCGATGCCGTCGATCATCCTCGCCTCGGCCTGGAAGGACCTGGGCTTCGTGATGATCATCCTGCTGGCGGGGTTGCAGGCGATCCCCCGGGAGTACCAGGAGGCCGCCATGGTGGACGGCGCGACGGCGTGGCGCAGGTTCAGGCACATCACGCTGCCGCTGCTGTCGCCGTCCACGTTCTTCGTCGTGGTGATCTCACTGATCAACGGCTTCCAGGTGTTCGACCAGGTGCAGATCATGACGGGCGGCGGGCCGGGCGGCGCGACGCAGGTGGTGGTCTCGCAGATCTACGACCTGACCTTCCGCTACGGCCGGGCGGGCGCCGCCTCGGCGCTGTCGTGGCTGCTGTTCGCGCTGGTGCTGCTGGTGACGATCGTGCAGATCCGGGGCCAGAAGAGGTGGGTGACCTATGGGTAGGGTCCTGAGGTACCTGCTGGTGGGGATCGGCGCGCTGGTCATGCTGTTCCCGTTCGGCTGGGCGGTGATCACCTCGATCACGCCGAGCGACGCGGTGCTGGCCGTGCCGCCCGACTTCACTCCCGACGGCGCGAGCCTCGACGCCTACGGGCGGCTGCTGGAGACGCTGCCGTTCTGGCGGATCGTGCTCAACAGCGCCTGGATCGGCGCCGCGTCCACCACGTTGCAGCTCGTGACCAGCGCGATGGCGGCCTACGCGTTCGCCCGGCTGCCCTTCCCGGGGCGGGGCGGGTTGTTCGCGGTCTACCTGGCGACGCTGATGATGCCGCTGCCGGTGCTGGTCGTGCCGCTGTTCATCGAGATGCGCGCGTTCAACCTGGTCGACACGTACTTCGCGTTGCTCGCGCCGACGATCGCCTCGGCGTTCGGGGTGTTCCTGCTGCGGCAGGCGATCAACCAGGTGCCGCGCGAGTTCGACGAGGCGGCCGTCCTCGACGGCGCCGGACATTTTCGGATCTTTCTGTACGTGGTGCTGCCGCTGATCCGCCCGGCCCTGGCCACGTTCGCCATCTTCGGCTTCATGGCGAGCTGGAACAGCTACCTGTGGCCGCTGATCATCATCAAGTCGCCGGAGTTCATGACCCTGCCGCTGGGCCTGGCGACCCTGCACGGCCAGTTCACCACGCAGTGGGACGTGGTCATGGCGGGCTCGGTGGTCAGCGTCGTCCCGATCCTCATCCTGTACGTCTTCGCGCAGAAGCACGTCATCGCCAGCGTCGCGCAGAGCGGGCTCAAGTAGAAGGAATCCCCCCATGTCACGACACGTCAAGATCGCCGGCGCCGTCGCGGTGGCCGCGCTGCTCGCCACCGCCTGCTCGCAGGGATCGGCCACCAGGGGCACCACCGCCGACGCCGGCGGCAAGGTGACGCTGCGGTACTTCACCTTCTCCGCCGCGCCCGACCACGTAAAGGACCTCGCCGCGATCGAGCAGGCCTTCGAGAAGGAGAACCCGGACGTGGACGTGGTCGTCGAGACCGCGCCGTTCGACCAGTACTTCACCAAGCTGCAGACCAGCATCGCCGGCGGCACCGCGCCCGACACCTTCGAGCTCAACTACGAGAACTTCGTCACCTACGCCAGCGCCGGCTCCCTGCTGGACCTCGGCACCGTTGCCGGTGACGTGGACACCTCCGCGTACGCGCCGGAGTCGCTGAACGCCTTCAAGCGTGACGGCAAGCAGTACGCGCTGCCCGCCTCGTTCTCCACGGTCGTGCTCTTCTACAACAAGGACCTGTTCGACAAGGCCGGCGTGCCCGTGCCGACGGCCGACTGGACGTGGCAGGACGAGCAGGCGGCGGCCGAGAAGCTGACCGACAGGAAGAAGGGCGTGTACGGCGACTTCCAGCCGGTGCAGTTCTTCGAGTTCTACAAGACGCTCAAGCAGGCGGGCGGCGCATTCCTGACGCCCGACGGCAAGAAGTCGGCCTTCAACAGCCCGCAGGGCGTCAAGGCCGCCACGTGGCTGGTGTCCAAGGTGGGCAAGACGATGCCGACCGAGGCCGAGATCGGCGGCACGGCCGACTACGACACCAACCTGTTCAAGTCCGGCAAGCTCGCCATGTGGCACAACGGCATCTGGCAGTTCGCGGGCCTGAAGGACGTGCCCTTCCAGTGGGACGTCGTCGTCGAGCCGGGTGACGTGAGCAAGGCCAGCGCCGTCTTCCACAACGCGGTCGCGGCCTCCTCCACCACCAAGCACGGCAAGCAGGCGTGGGCGTGGGCCCGATTCCTGTCCGCCTCCCCGGTCGCGGCCACCACCCGCATCCGGTCGTCGTGGGAGCTGCCGCCGATCTCCGACCAGCAGGTGCTGTCGGGCTACCTCAAGGACCCGAAGCCGGCCAACCGGCAGGCGGTCTTCGACTCGCTGAAGTCCATCGCGCTGCCCCCGGTGATCAAGCGCCAGCAGGAGATGCAGGACGCGGTCACCAAGGAGCTCAGCGAGGCCGCCGCCGGGCGCAAGAGCGTGCAGGACGCGCTCAAGGCGGCCGCCACCGAGGTCGACGCGCTGCTCGGCTAGCCGTTCCCCGTCTCCGCACAGGACTTCCACGCACAGGACTTCCACGCACCAGGACTTCTACGCACCAGGAGAGATCCGTTGTCCCTCGTCGCGCACAGCCTCGACGTGATCAAGCGTTTGCAGGCGCCTTCAGGGGCCTACCCGGCCTCGCCCACCTTCTCCGCCTACCGCGGCTACTCCTGGCTGCGCGACGGCGCGTTCATCGCCGAGGGGGTGAGCAGGCACGGAGACGCGGCCGGCGCGGACGCCTTCCACGCCTGGTGCGCCCGGGTCGTCGGCGACCGCGCGGGCCAGGTGGACGTGCTGGTGTCCCGCGCGGCGCGCGGCGAGCCGGTCACGGCGGCCGAGATGCTGCCGACCCGCTTCACGCTGGACGGCGTGGACGGCGACGACGACTGGTGGGACTTCCAGCTCGACGGGTACGGCACGTGGCTCTGGGCGCTGCGCGAGCACGTCGCCCGGCACGGCAGGGCGGTGCCCGGCACCGACAAGGGCGTCAGGACGGCGGCCCGCTACCTGACCGCGTTCTGGCACCTGCCCTGCTACGACTGGTGGGAGGAGCACGTCGAGCACCGGCACGTGGCCACGCTCGGATCCATTCACGCGGGCCTGCGGGCGGCGATCGCGCTCGGCGTGCTCAGCGGCGCGGAGTCGGCGGCGGTGGCCGAGGCCGTCGAGGGCGTCGCCGCGCTCGTGGCCCGCGAGGGCGTCCACGAGCGGGGATACCTGCGCAAGTGGCTCGGCAGCGACGCCGTGGACGGCAGCCTGCTGGCCTGCGTCGAGCCGTTCGGCCTCTACCCGGCCGGGCATCCGGTCGGCGAGGCCACGGTCGCCGAGGTGGAGCGGCAGCTCGCCCGCGACGGCGGCGTGTACCGCTACCTCGAAGACACCTTCTACGGCGGCGGCCGGTGGCTGCTGCTGGCCGGGTTCCTCGGCTGGAACCACGCCCGCGCCGGGCGGCGGGAGCAGGCCGCCCGCTACCTGGAGTGGATGGCGGCCCAGGCGACCCCGGCGGGCGACCTGCCCGAGCAGGTGTCGGACCTGCTGCTGGCCCCCGGCCGGCGGCAGGAGTGGCTGGAGCGGTGGGGGCCGGTGGCCACGCCGCTGCTGTGGTCGCACGGCATGTACCTGATCCTCGCCGACGAGCTGGGGGTGACGGCGTGATCCGGCACCGGCCCCACGGCTCGGGCCACCCGTACGCCGAGACGGAGGACCAGCGCGTCCCGGCCAGGCCGCTGGACGGCGAGAGCGTGGAGCTGCGGGTGCGCGCGTCCGGGCGGGTCTCCGCCGTGGTGTGCGAGTGGTCCGTGGACGGCGCCGCCCCGGCCGAGCTGCCCCTGACCAGGGCGGACGATGATCCGGCGGGGGAGGGCGGTGCGGTGGACGGCGGTCACCTGGCCGCCGCCCAGGCCCGTGCCGCCCGCGCCGCCGCCGGCTCCTGGACCGTCCGCACCCCGGCCCTGCGCGCCGGCCGCCGCTACGCCTACCGCTTCCGGGCGACGGCCGGCGACGGCGCGACCCGTACGACGAGGTGGTTCGAGGTGACGGCGGCGGCCTGGTCCGGCAGCGGCGGCAAGCTGGAGGTGACGGGCGCCGACCGGGTCGTGCCGGGCAGCGTGCGCTGGCTCGCCGACGGCGACGGCCCGCTGCGGGTCCGCTTCGAGCTGCGGCTGGACCCGAGGGAGCACGTGGTGGGCTTCGGCGAGCGCTTCGACGCCGTGGACCAGCGCGGGCGCACCCTCGACGCGGTGGTCTTCGAGCAGTACAAGGCGCAGGGCCGGCACGGGCGCACGTATCTGCCGATGCCGTACGCGATGGTGGTGGGCGGCCCGGCCAGCTGGGGCTGGCACGTCAGGACCGCGCGGCGCACCTGGTACGACGTCGGCGTGTCACGGCCGGGCCGGGTCGTGGTCGAGGCGGAGACCGGCCGCGACGGCGAGCTGAGCGTCGGCTTCTACGACGGCCGGCGCCCGGCGGACGTGCTGAACGCGTTCCTTGACGAGGTGGGCCGCCCGGCCGAGCTGCCGGACTGGGTGTTCCGGCTGTGGGCCAGCGGCAACGAGTGGAACACGCAGGAGCGCGTGCTGGCCGAGATGGACCGGCACCGCGAGCACGGCATCCCGGTGGGCGCGCTGGTCATCGAGGCGTGGAGCGACGAGACGACGTTCACGGCCTTCAGAGGCGCTGTGTACGAGCCGTCGGAGCAGCCGCACCGGCTGGCCGACTACACCTTCCCGGCCGACGGGCCGTGGCCGGACCCCAAGGGCATGGTGGACGAGCTGCACCGCCGGGGCGTCAAGGTGCTGCTCTGGCAGATCCCGCTGCAGAAGATGCGCCCGCACCCCCGCCACCAGGCGGCCGTGGACGCCCGGCAGCTCGTCGAGCGCGGCTACGGCGTGCGTGAGGCCGACGGCCGCCCCTACCGCAACCGCGGCTGGTGGTTCCCGCTGGCGCTCATGCCCGACCTGTCCTCCCCGGAGGTGCGCGACTGGTGGACGGCCAAGCGCCGCTACCTGGTCGAGGAGGTCGGCGTGGACGGCTTCAAGACCGACGGCGGCGAGCACGCCTGGGGCCACGACCTGCGTTACGCCGACGGCCGGGACGGCGCGGCCGGCAACGGGCTGTTCCCGGTGCACTACGCCCGCGCGTTCGGCGACCTGCTGCGTGCCTGCGGCAAGGCGCCGGTGACGTTCAGCCGGGCGGGGTTCGCCGGCTCGCAGCCGCACGGCGCGTTCTGGGCGGGGGACGAGGACTCGACGTGGGAGGCGTTCCGCTCCTCGATCAGGGCCGGCATCACGGCCTCGGCCTGCGGGATCCTCTACTGGGGCTGGGACCTGGCGGGCTTCTCCGGGCCGGTGCCGGACGCGGAGCTGTACCTGCGGGCGGCGGGCGCCTCGGCGTTCATGCCGATCATGCAGTACCACTCGGAGTTCAACCACCACCGCACCCCCGTCAGGGACCGCACGCCGTGGAACGTGGCCGAGCAGACGGGCGACGAGCGGGTGATCCCCGTGTTCCGGCGGCTGGCCGAGCTGCGCGAGCGGTTGGTGCCGTACCTGGCCGAGCAGGCGCGGGCGGCGGCGGCCGGCGGGGCGCCGCTGATGCGCGGCCTGTTCTTCGACCACCCCGACGACCCCGAGGTGTGGCGGCACCCGCTGCAGTTCCAGCTCGGCGACGCGCTGCTCGTGGCGCCCGTGACCGAGCCCGGTATCACCGAGGCGTCCGTGCACCTCCCACAGAGGGCGGGCGGCTGGGTGGACGTCTGGAGCGGGCGCGAGCTGGCCGGCGGGTGCACGGTGCGCCTGCCCGCCCCGCTCGACCGCCCGCCCGTGCTGTGCGCGGCGGCGCACTGGGCCCGGCTGGCCGCCGTGTTCACCGAATGAGAGTGCTCATCGTCTGAGAGGAGCCCGCCCATGACCCGGTCACGGTCCGTCGGCGCCGCCACGGCGCCCGCCTCGCTCGCCTCCACGATCGCCGGCGCCCCCCTGGGCGGCGTCTACCACGATCCGGCCGGAATCGACGACCTCTACTCCAGCGAACGGACCGAGCGGCTCCCGCGCGACCCGATGGCCGGCGACCGGGTCCGGATCAACGCGACGACCTGGCCGGTCGAGCCCGGCCAGACCGTCTGGGTCACCTGGAGCAGGAACGGGGCCGAGCAGGCCCCGGTGGGCGCCGCCTGGGACTACAACAGCGGCGGCAACAGCTACTGGAAGGCCGACCTGGGGCCGTTCGCCCGGGGCGACCGGATCTCCTACACGGTCAACGCCGACGTGAACGCGGGCGGGCAGCAGAGCACCGGCCCGTTCGCGTTCACGGTCACGTCGTGGAGCACCGTGACGGACGTGACCGGGTTCGTGGACAACGGCACGTCCGTGGACGTCACGACCGGCGACAGCGCGGGCGACTTCACGCCGCGGATCCGCTTCGCCTTCCCCGTGCCCGGCCGGTTCCGCACGCAGATCGCGCCCAGCGGCTCGGGCTTGACCATCTCCGGCGCCCCGGGATACACGGTGACGGACTCGGCGAGCACGCTGACGATCGCGGCCGGGCCGCTCGTCCTGAAGATCCAGAAGGCGCCGTACCGGCTGTCGGTCCACCGCAGCGACGGCACGCTCATCACCCGCCAGTACGACCCCGCGGCGTTCCGCACCATCGGCTGGGCCAGCGACGGCGCCACCACCATCACCAAGATCGAGGACCACTTCCTGTCGCCGCCCGGCGAGCGTTTCGAGGGCTTCGGCGGCCGCTACGACCGGCTCGACCAGCGCGGCACCGACGTGCACCACTACGTCTACAACCAGTACCGCGACCAGGGCGCCACCCGCCGCACGTACCTGAGCGTGCCGTTCTTCCTGAACTCGGCCGGGTACGGCGTGCACCTCACCGGCACCCGCTACGCCCTCTTCAACCTCGGCACGCACCTCGGCGACCTGGCCGGCTTCACCGTCGACACCGGCGGCGGCCTCGACGCGACGCTCGACTACCACGTCTTCACCGGCACCCCCGCCGAGATCCTCGACGGCTTCACGGCCGTCACCGGCCGGCCCCAGCTCCCGCCGAAGTGGGCGTTCGGGGTGTGGATGTCGGCCAACGAGTGGAACACCCAGGCCGAGGTGAGCGCCGAGCTGGCGAACGTGGAGACGTACCGGGTCCCGCACACCGCGATGGTGCTGGAGCAGTGGAGCGACGAGGCCACCTTCTACGTCTGGCACGGCGCCACATACCCGGCCAAGCCGGGCGACAGCAAGCTCGCCTACGGGGACCTGACGTTCCCGCCGGGCACCGCGTGGCAGGACCCGAAGGCCATGGTCGCCGACGCCCACAGCAAGGGCATCAGGGTGATCCTCTGGCAGATCCCGGTGCTGAAGGAGCACTTCGACACCAACCCGTCCACACCGCCGCAGCAGCACCTCAACGACAAGGCGTACGCGCAGGAGCACGGCCACGTCGCCAGGAACGCGACCGGCGGCCCCTACCGCATCCCGACCGGCCAGTGGTTCGGCGACAGCATGGTGCCCGACTTCACCAGCGCCGCCGCGACGGACTGGTGGATGAGCAAGCGCGACTACCTCATGGACGAGGTCGGCATCGACGGCTTCAAGACCGACGGCAGCGAGGCGATCTTCGGCAGGGGCGTGCGGTTCGCCGACGGCCGCAGGGGCGACGAGATGCACAACGCCTACCCGGGCAGCTACACCGGCGCCTACAACGCCTACGTCAGGAGCCGGCGGCCCGACGGCACGATCTTCAGCCGGGCCGGCACGACCGGCGCCCAGACCACGTCGATCTACTGGGCGGGCGACCAGAACTCCAGCTTCACCGCCTTCCAGGAGGCGGTGCGCGCCCAGCTCAGCGCCGGGCAGTCGGGCGTGCCGTACACGGCGTGGGACCTGGCCGGCTTCACCGGCGACTTCCCGAGCGCCGAGCTGTACCTGCGCTCGGCCGCGCAGGCCACGTTCTCGCCGATCATGCAGTACCACTCGGAGAAGGCCAGCCCCGGCGTCTCCGAGGCCCGCACCCCGTGGAACGTGCAGGCCCGCACCGGCGACACCCGCGTACTGCCCGCCTTCCGCAGGTTCGCGAACGTGCGGATGAACCTGATCCCGTACCTCTACACCGAGGCCAGGGCCGCCGCCACGACCGGCGTGCCGATGATGCGCGCCATGAGCCTCGCCTTCCCCGGCGACGCGGCGGCGGCCGGGCACGACCAGCAGTACCTGTTCGGCGCGCAGCTCCTCGTGGCGCCGATCACCACGCCGGGCGCCACCGCCAAGAGCCTGCACGTGCCCGCCGGCGAGTGGTACGACCTGTGGAACGGCGGCCGCTTCACCGGCCCCGGCACCAAGACCTACCACGCCGGCCTCGACACCGTCCCCGTCTACGCCAGGCCGGGCGCGATCATCCCGCTCAACCTCGACGCCGGCTATCGGCTGGGCGGCGAGATCGGCAACAGCGTGGACACGTACACGAACCTGACCTTCCGCATCTACCCCTCCGGGTCGTCCTCCTACGCCTACTTCGAGGACGCGGTGACCGCCACCCGCACGATCACCTGCGCCGAGAACTGGGCCGGGCACACCGTGACCGTCACCGTGCCCGCCCTCACCACGACCAGCACGCTGCAGGTCATGAGCACGAAGCCGGCGTCGGTGACCGGCGCGAGCGCGCGGGCGAGCCTCGCCGGCCTCCAGGCCGCGCCCGAGGGCTGGTGGTGGGACCCGGCCCAGCAGCTCACCCACGTGAAGCTGGCCGCCGCGACCGGCGACCGCACCGTCACGCTGAACGGCGTGGACAAGGCGGCCTACGAGTCCGAGTTCGCCATCGGCACCGGCACCACCACCGGCGGCGACCACGCCGGCTACACCGGCACCGGCTTCACCGACGGGTTCGCCACCCCCGGCGACGCCGTGACGTTCGGCGTCAACGCCGACGCGGCCGGCGAGCACCTGCTCCGGTTCCGCTACTCCACCACCGTGGCCGCCACCCGGACCGTCCACGTGGACGGCGCCGCCGTGGGCACGCTCGCGCTGCCCGCGCTCGCCGACTGGGACACCTGGGGCACCGCCACGCTGGCCACCTCGCTCACCGCGGGCCCCCACACCGTCACGATCGCCTACGACGCCGCGGACACCGGCGGCATCAACCTCGACCACCTGGTGGTGGCCCGGCCATGAGGATCCGCACGATCGCCCTGCTGGCCGCCCTGTCCTTACCCCTGCTGGTGGCGCCGTTCGCGACCGGGACGGCGATCCAGCGCGTGCAGTTCACCAACGGCTCCGCCTACCTCGTCGTGGAGTTCCTCGACGACGACCTCGTGCACGTCGAGCTGGCCGGCGGCACCTCGCCGGGCACCGACGCGCCCCTGTTCAGCACGCCGCAGGTCGCCAAGACCGACTACGCGGGGCCGTCGAGCTTCCACCAGACGGGCAGCCTGCTCACCACCGCGGCCATGCAGGTCGAGGTGACGCCCGGCACGCTGTGCGTGAAGGTGTCCGACCCGGTCCGGCCGCTGTACGAGGCGTGCCCGCGCAACCTGGCCCAGCCGTGGAAGGGCCTGACGATCACCAAAGGGGCGATCGAGAACGCGTACGGGCTGGGCGAGCAGTTCTTCACCGGCGGCAACGCCGACGGCGACTGGGTGGGCCGCACCCGCAGCCCGGGCGGCCCGTACGGCAACGCCATGACCTTCGACGGCGACAACGGCCCGGTCGGCAACGCGCAGATCCCCGTCCTGTTCGCGGTCGGCCCCGCGAACCTGAACTACGGGCTGCTGCTCGACCAGGTCTACAAGCAGGAATGGAACCTGACCGGCGACCCGTGGACCGTCGACACCTGGGGCGACCAGCTCAGGTGGTACACGATGACCGGCCCCGACCTGCCCGACCTGCGCCAGGACTACATGGAGCTGACCGGCCGGCCGCCGGTGCCGCCGAAGAAGGCGTTCGGGATGTGGATGTCGGAGTTCGGCTACGACGGCTGGAAGGAGATCGACGAGCGGCTGTCCGGGCTGCGCGCCGCGAAGTTCCCCGTGGACGGGTTCGTCCTCGACCTGCCGTGGTTCGGCGGGGTGACCGCCCACTCCGACAACACCAGGATGGGCACCCTCGCCTGGGACACCACCGCCTTCCCCGACCCGGCGGGCACCATCGCCGCCTACCAGGCCGAGCAGGGCGTCGGCCTGATGACGATCGAGGAGTCCTACGTCGGCGGGAACCTGCCCGAGCACGCCGACCTGGCCGCGCGCGGCTACCTCGTCCGCGCCGGCTGCGCCGCCTGCGCCCCCACGCACCTGACCACCAACGACTGGTGGGGCCGCGGCGGCATGATCGACTGGACGCAGAACGCCGCCGGCGACTACTGGCACACGCTCAAGAGACAGCCGCTCATCGACGCCGGCGTGCTCGGCCACTGGCTCGACCTCGGCGAGCCCGAGATGTACGACCCCGGCGACTGGACCTCCGGCATCCTGCCCGGCAAGCACGCCCACGCCGACTACCACAACCTCTACAACCTCAAATGGGCCGAGAGCGTCGCCCGCGGCTACGCCGAATCGGGCACGAAACGCCCGTTCATGCTGGCCCGCTCCGGCGCGGCCGGGATGCAGCGGCACGGCGTGGCCATGTGGTCGGCCGACATCGGCTCCAAGCTGACCGCGCTCGCCCAGCAGCAGAACGCCCAGCTCCACATGTCGATGTCCGGCATCGACTACTACGGCTCCGACATCGGCGGCTTCCGCAGGGAGATGCTCAACTCCGACCTGGACGAGCTCTACACGCAGTGGTTCGCCGACGGCGCCTGGTTCGAGGTGCCCGTGCGCCCCCACACCGAGAACCTGTGCAACTGCCTGCAAACCGCACCCGACAAGATCGGGCACACCGCCAGCAACCTCGCCAACCTCCGGCAACGCTACGAGCTGACGCCCTACTACTACTCGCTCGCCCATCGCGCCCACCGGTTCGGCGAGCCCGTCGTGCCGCCGCCCGCGTACTACTACCAGAACGACCCGAACCTTCGCGAAGCAGGACACGAGAAGCTCATCGGCCGGGACCTGCTCGTCGGGGTGATCGCCAGCGCCGGGGAGCGCGAACGCGACATCTACCTGCCCGCCGGCACCTGGTACGACTACGCCACCGGCGACAAGCTCACCAGCACCGGCCAATGGTTCACCGACCGGCCGCTGTGGGTCGGCGGCGTCTTCCGGCTGCCGGCCTTCGCCCGCGCCGGCGCGATCCTGCCCAAGATGCACGTGGACGGCCGCACCATGAACGTCCTGGGCCGGCGGACCGACGCCACCACCAGGAACGAGCTGATCGCCCGCGTCTACCCCGACCCCGCCGCCACGAGCTTCACCCTCTACGAGGACGACGGCGCCTCGACCGCCTACCAGGGCGGCGCCGTCCGCACCACGCGGCTCGGCCAGCAGCTCGCCGGCAGCACCGCGACCGTCACCATCGCCGCCGCCGACGGCACCTACGCCGGCGCCCCGGCCGGGCGGCAGAACGTCGTCGAGCTGGTCACCGGCACGCAGGCGTCGGCCGTCACGCTCAACGGCGCCCCGCTGACCCGGCACGCCACCAAGGCCGCCTTCGACGCCGCCGACAGCGGCTTCTACAACGCCGGCGGCAACCTCGTCGTCGCCAAGTCGGCCGAGACGCCCGTCACGACGGCCAAGACGTTCGCGTTCACGCTCGGCCAGCCGCCCGTCTCGGCCACGTTCACCTGCCACGACGGCACCACCACCCCCGGCCAGTCCGTCTACGCGGTCGGCGGCGCGCCGCAGCTCGGCGCGTGGTCGGTGGCCTCCGCCGTCAAGCTCTCCCCGACCGCCTACCCCACCTGGACGGGCACGATCACCCAGCTCCCGCCCGGGACCACGATCGAGTGGAAGTGCGTCAAACGCCAGGAGGCCCACCACCCCGACAAGGCCGACCAGTGGCAACCGGGCGGCAACACCGTCCTGACGACCCCGGCGAGCGGCGACGCCGGCACCACGACCGGCACCTTCTGACGGCCTCCGGCGGTCTGGTCAGCCCGCCGGGCGGCGTTACCGCTGGACCGGGGCGGGTGCCGGGGTCAGGGCCGCGTCGAAGTACGGGCTCAGCAGCGGGCCCAGCGTGACCGCCATCAGCCGGTCGCCGGGCCCGATGGCGCGGCGCGCGCCGTCGAACGGCACCCCCAGCGTGCTGACCGCGCCCGTGACCCGGGACCGGACGACGATCTTCAGCATGTCGTCGATGCCGTTGCGGCGCAGGAACCCGTCCGCGAAGTCCCGCTCCGGCCCGGTCGCGCCCAGGCGGAGCCGCCCGAGCGTCGCCACGCCGTGCCGGGTCAGGCTGGCGACCCCCTCGGGGGAGGCGAACGGGTTGGTGCAGCGCCAGCGCTCGGCGTACTCCGCCACGAAGGCCGGCCGGAACATCGTCAGGTACTGCTCCTCGCCCTGCCCCTCCGGCACCAGGTACGCGGGGTTCTCGGCCACGAACGCGTCGACCCACCCGAGATGCACGGCCAGGGCGTCGGCCAGCACCGGATAGAGCGCCCCCTCCCGAGCCGCGGCCACCTGCTCCAGCACCTTGATGAGCTTCCGGTATTCCAGCTGTTCCACGGGGACCGCCATCGTTCTTCGCCTCGGGAGCAGCCGGTCAGGTGGGCTGCGTCGTTCTCGCCCTCCCAGGATCGCGCAACGGGCGCCCGGCCGCCCATGACTTGACCAAGGAACCCCCCTCCTTCCGCACAATGAGCCGCGCGATCGCCCCGGCCCGCGTCACGCGCGCCCGGGCACGCGCGGGCGGGGCAGCGCCGGGTCCGCCACCTCCAGGTCGAGACGCACGAGGCTCGGGCGGTGCCGCGAGCCCAGCATGCCCAGGCTGGTCACGAGGAGCCCGCCCGAGACGACGGCGATCGCGGTGGGCCCGTCGAGCCCGTCGGCCTCGGTCGCGAGCACGGTCGTGGCGCCGTCGGGGGTGATGCGGACGACGGTGTCGCGCGGGTGGACGGCCAGGTAGAGCGTGCCCGCGGCGTCGAAGGCGAGGTCGTCGCCGGGGATGCCGGTGTGCACCTGCTTCACCTCGCCGGGCCGCCCGTCGTCGAGGGCGATGCGCAGCACGCTGCCCTGCGCGGTGTTGGTGGCCCACAGAGCGCCGTCCCAGACCTTGAGCCCGTTCACGCCCGTGGACAGGACGGGGTCGTCCGGCGCCAGCGGCTCCAGCAGACGCTCGCCGCCCAGCCAGAGGCGCAGCGTGTCGTCGCCGGGCGCGCAGCACAGGATCTCGCCGTTGACGGAGTCGGCCGCGAACAGCGTGCCGTCGGCGGCGAAGGTGATGCCGTTGAGCCCGGCGCGGGCCTGCGCGGCGGCGAAACGCACCCAGTGCCCGGGCGCCTCGCGCCGCCAGATCCCCGCCACGTGCTCGGTCGTGCCGCGCACCGCCGCGTACAGGTGGTCCTCGGCGTCGGCGGCGAGCCCGACCACGAGCGCGTCGGCCGCGTGCGGGACCACCCGCTCCGGCTCCCACCCGGAGGACCAGACGGTGCCCGCCAGCAGCAGCGTCACGCAGATCGTGCCGTCGGCGAGTACCGCGATGTTCTCCGCCAGCTCGCCGGCGCCGTGGTCGAAGGTTGCGAGGATCATGCGTCCCACCCTGCACCCTGCGGGCCCGCGACGGGGCGGCGTTCGCGCCCAGCGATCCCGGCGAGCGGTGCGGCGGCGTCCGTCCCGGGGGATCCGGCGTGCGGTGAGGCGGCACTCACCGCACGCCGGCGACCCGCCACGGGCTCACTCCATCACGGGTCACTCCGCCTTGGCGGCCTCCAGGACGGGCACGGCCGCCGCCCGGCGCGCCGGCAGCGCCGACGTCGCCAGGGCCGCCACCGCCGCCCCCGCCGCGACCACCGGGAACAGCCACCACGGCGGATCGGGCCGCAGGTAGGAGCTACCGCTCATGATGTGCAGCATCCCGAGCGTGCCCATCGCGATCGCGAGGCCGAGGAGCGTGCCGAGGACGACCACGGTGGCCGCCTCCCACCGGATGATCGTGCGCAGCTGCCGCGTGGTCGCGCCCACGGCCCCGAGCAGCCCGAACTCGCGGGTCCGCTCGGCGACGCTCATCGACACCGTGGTCGCCATCCCGAACAGCGCCAGCAGGAGGGCCATGCCGACGAAGACGTACGTGGAGCGCAGCGCCCGGGTCTGCGACTGCGACGCGGCGTCCACGTACGCGTCGCGGTCGAGGACCCGCACGCCCGGCACCCCGGCCACGGCGCGGTTCAGCGCCTCCGCGGTGCCGCCCCGCACGAGCACCGCCCGGGTGACGGCGTTGGTGTCGAGCCGGTCCATGGTCTCCGGCGACACGAGCGCCTGGTCGGCGAACAGGTGGGACGGGTCGTGATAGGTGCCCGCGACCTTGAGCGTGGTGCGGCCGTGCCCGCCGCGCACCACGATCTCCTGGCCGCGCCGCAGCTTCTGCCCCTTCATGACGGCCGACGACAGCGCGATCTCGCCGGTGGCGAGGGCGGGCGGCCGGCCGCCGAGCTTGAGCACGTCCCGCAGCCCCTTCTGCTCGGCGCCGCTGACGAGGAAGGCGAACGGCTCGGGCCGTTCGTCGGACGAGCCGCCCGGCGCCGGTGACACCAGCGTGACCTCGGTCTGCGTCAGGACGGCCGCCCGGGACACCCCCGGAGCCCCGGCCACCTTCGTGACGACGTCGCGGGCCACCGGCGCGGGCGCGCCTTCGGCGGTCCTGGCGGTCGAGGTGATCGCGTGCTCGGCCACCATCACCTCCCGTCCCGCCTCGCGGAACCGCCCGTTCACGGAGATCGTGACCAGCGCCACCGAGGCGACCAGCGCGACCCCGAGCGTCAGCGACGAGGCGGCGGCGGCGACGCGGCGCGGGCTGCGGGTGACGGTGGCGTGCGCCAGCCGCCCGGTCTCCCCGCTGACCAGCGTGCCGACGCGTCCGACCAGCCCGCCCAGCGGTCTGACGAAGAACGGGGTGAGCACGGCCAGCCCGGTCACGGCCATCAGCGAGCCGAACAGGACCATCAGCGCGATGACGAACGTGCGGTCGGGGCCGGGCGGCTCGGAGGCGCGGATGGCGGCCGCGACCGCGTACCAGGCCACGGCGCCGATCAGGATCGCGCCGCCGAACAGCAGCCGGGGCAGGCGCCGCTCGCGGGGCTCGGCGACCGTGCTGCGCAGCGCCTGGACGGGCGAGACGCTGCGCGCGCGGTAGGCCGCCTGCCAGGCGGCGCCCTGGGTGACCAGGATGCCGGCCAGGGCCGGCAGGGTCAGGGCGATCCAGCCGGTCTGGGGGTCGGAACCGGAGACGTCGAAGCCGTCCCGCGCGAACAGCCGGATGATCAGCTCGGCCACCGGGAAGCCCGCCAGCACGCCGCCCACCGAGGCGATCGCGCCCAGCACCAGCGCCTCCAGCCGGATCAGCCGGGCGATCTGGCGGGGGGTGGCGCCGATCGCGCCGAGCAGCGCGAGCCGGCGGGTGCGCTGCCGGACCAGGGTGCCGAACGTGTTGGCCACCACGAACATCCCGACGAAGATCGCCACGGAGGCGAGCATGCCGACGATGCCGGCGATCGTGGTGCCCTCGCCCGAGGCGGCGGCGAGCTGCGCCTGCCGTACGGACGCGGCGGTGCGTACGGTGACGGCCTTGCCGAGGTCGCGGGCCAGCTCGCCGCGCAGTTGCTCGGCGGGCACGCCGGGGGCGGCCTTCACCCACACGCTCTGCCAGGTGCCGGCCGGCAGCATCGCGGCGCGCTGCACGGTCTCGGGCGGCGCCAGCACCAGGTCACCGGCGGCCACCGCGCCCCGTCCCTGGACGTTGACGATGCCGGAGACCCGCACCTGCCGCGTCTCGTGGGGCAGCGTCAGCGTCATGGTGTCGCCGACGTTCAGCTCGCCGGCGCGCGCCAGGTGCCGGACGACCGCCACCTCGCCGTCGGCGGCCGGGGCGCGCCCGGCGTCGAGCTGGTAGGGGTTGAGCTGCGGGTCGGACACCCAGGGGCGCAGCAGCGTACGGCCCTCGGCGGCGGCCATGATCGCCTGCCCGCTGGTGCGGGAGGCCGTCACCGCCACGCTGGCGTCACCGGCCGCCGCCGCCACGCCGGGACGCGAGGTGAGCTGGTCGAGCCTGACCCGGCCGTCGGGCGCCCCGTAGACGTCCTCCGGGTCCACCGCCCCGCCCTGCACCAGTACGTCCGCGCGGGAGTACTCGCTGGCGTCGCCGCCGGAGACCGCCTCCTGCGAGCGCAGGGCGAACTGCAGCGAGCCCGCGATGAGCGCGATCGAGCCCAGCGCGGCGAGCAGTGTGGCGACCAGCCGCACCCATCCCTCGGCGAAGGACCGGCGCGCGATGAGCCACAAGGGGTTTCCCATCACGTCACCCTTCGAGCTTGCGCATGCGGGCGTGCACGGCGTCGACGGAGGGCTCGGCCAGCTCGTCCACGATCGCCCCGTCGGACAGGAACAGCACCCGGTCCGCGGTCGCGGCGGCGACCGGGTCGTGCGTCACCATGACCACCGTCTGCTGGTGCTCGTCCACGGCCGTGCGCAGGAAGCTCAGCACCTCGGCGCCGGCGCGGGAGTCCAGGTTCCCGGTGGGCTCGTCGGCGAACAGCACCTCCGGCCTGGTCAGCAGCGCCCGAGCCACGGCGACGCGCTGCTGCTGGCCGCCGGACAGCTCGGTGGGCCGGTGGCGCAGCCGCTCGCGCAGCCCCAGCGCGTTGACGACCGTGTCGAACCAGCCCGGCTCGACGCGGCGGTTCGCGAGCCGGGCGGTGAGCCGGATGTTCTCCTCCGCGGTCAGGATCGGCAGCAGGTTGAACGACTGGAAGACGAATCCCAGCCGGTCGCGGCGCAGCTCGGCGAGCCCGGTGCGGGACAGGCCGGTCAGGTCCACGTCGCCGATGACGACGGTGCCGGACGTCACGGTGTCCAGGCCGGCCAGGCAGTGCAGGAAGGTCGACTTCCCCGACCCCGACGGCCCCATGATCGCGGTGAACTGGCCCCTGGCGAACGTCGCCGAGACCCCGCGCAACGCGCTCACCGCGCTGTCGCCGCTGCCGTAGGTCTTCACCACCCGCGTCGCGACCATGACCTGATCGGAGTCGCGCTCGACGGCCGAGGTCGCGATCATCGGGATCCTCCGGTACGGGCGCGCGCAGGGGACGCGCGGTGGTGGGTCGACTCGGGCATGGGGGTGTCCTCCTCGAAAAGCCTCTGACTACTCTGGTGAGATAATCTCACCTGAGACTATATTGGCTGGCACTAGGATGTGCGCATGCTCCACGACCTGCTCGAACGTCTCCTGTCAGGTTCCGGCGGCCCGTCCGCCGATCACGTGGGGCTCGGCATGCTCCTGGCAGACGCCCATCATCAGAGCAGGGAACGGCTCGACCGGGCGCTGCGCCCGCTCGGCATCAACATCCGCGGATTCGGCGTCCTGCTGGCCCTGCCGATGTACGGCCCCGTCAGCCAGCGCGACCTGACCGCCCACATCGGCATCGACAAGTCCACCATGGTCCGCATCATCGACGAGCTGGAGGATGCCGGGCTCGTCTCCCGCCGCCGGGCGCCGCAGGACCGGCGCGCGTACTCCATCGTGCTGACCCGCCGCGGGGAGCAGGTGCTGGCGGAGGCGCGGCAGATCGCCGAACACGTCGGCGACCAGCTCTTCGGCTGGCTCACCGACCCCGAACGACGCCACCTGATCGACCTGCTGCGCCGCCTGGCCGAGCACGCCACCCCGGCCGAGGAACGCTCGGCGGGCTGACCCGTACCCCGCCCATCGGCGCGCCGATCTCGGTAGATTCGTCCGGAAGGACGCAATCGAGAAAGGGCGGAGATGCCTGAGGAGCACAGCGCGCGTGACACGGGCCGGCGGATGCCGCCGTACGGCTGGATGCTGGTGCTGGCCGCGGCCGTCCTGCTCGTGGACCAGGGCTCCAAGCTCTGGGCGGTCTCCGCGCTGGCGCAGGGGCGGGACATCGCCGTGATCCCGCAGCTCATCGAGCTGCGGCTGCTGCTGAACTCCGGCGCCGCCTTCTCCATCGGCGAGGGCGCGACGTGGGTGTTCACGCTAACGACGGCCGCCGCGGTCGCGGGCATCCTGTACGCCGGCCGCCGCCTGCGCTCCACGGACTGGACCGTCGTCCTGGGCGGCCTGCTCGGCGGCGCCGCCTCCCACCTGCTCGACCGCCTGTTCCGCCCGCCGGGCTTCGCCCACGGCCACGTCGTGGACTTCATCGACTACGGCGGCCTGTTCGTCGGCAACGTCGCCGACATCGCCCTCACCCTGAGCTGCGCCCTCCTGGTGTTCCTGACGTGGCGCGGCATCCCGCTGTCCCCGAAGCCGCAACAGCCGTCGTCGTAAACGGCCGCGTGGTGAGGGCGGCGGTCAGGTCAGCGCCTGCTCGATGAGGCCGGCGGCGCGGGTGGTGCCGCCCTCGGCGCGGGCGTCGGCCTGCAGCCGCGCCGACCGGCGGGCCACCTCGGGGTCGGCGACGAGCTCCAGCAGGGCGGCCCGCAGCGCCGGCGCCGTGGCCTCCGCCGTGTCGAGGCGACGGGCGACGCCCAGCTCCACCAGCCGGTCGGCGTTGACGAACTGCTCGGCCCCCTGCGGCACCGCGATCATCGGAACGCCGGCCAGCAGCCCCTCGCCGCACCCGCCCATGCCGGCGTGCGTGACGAACGCGTCCGCCTGCTCCAGGATCGCCCGCTGCGGCACCCAGGAGTGCACCTCGACGTTCGCGGGGATGTCGCCCAGCTCGGCCGCGTCGACGTACTTGCCGATCTGCAGCACCACGTGCCAGCCGGCCAGCCCCCCGAACGCCGCCAGGCACTGCCGGTAGAACTCCGGCTGCCGCGTGTAGGCGGAGCCCAGCGAGATCAGCAGGACCTGCTCCGCGTCGGCGGGACGGGCCCAGCCGTCCTGCTCCCTGGCCGGCCCGAAGCACGGCCCGACGAACGTCACCCTGTCGGCGTCGACCCGGTCGGCGTGTGGTTGCATGGCCCGCGGGATCAGCGCCAGGGCCCGCTCGGGAACGCCGGAGAACGTGTCCACGTCGGTCGTGGACGCCCCCGACCCGGCCAGCCACCGCTCGAACGTGGCCCGGTAGACGTCGGCGCCCGGCAACTGCCGCAGGTGTGCCGCCACCTCCTCGTCGTACCCCTTCCACGCCACGTACGTCGGCGACAGCTGCACCAGGGGCCGTCGCTGCGCCTCGGCCAGGGCGCGGGCCGCGTAGGCGCCGATGTCGTACAGGTAGAGATCGGCCGGGTCGCGGTCGTAGGCCGCGCGGAGCTGCGGCAGAGCCTGCATGGCGTCGTCGAGGAAGAGGCTCATCGCGGCGATGGGATCGTCGGGCCAGTCGTTGTCGGCGACCGGCAGCACCGACGTGCAGGGAACGAGCTCGGCACCGGTGGCGGTGACCAGCTCACCGACCGCCGGATCGTTGGCGTAGGTCACCCGGTGACCGCGCGACACCAGCTCACGGATGATCTCCAGGCTGGGCAGGACGTGGCTGACGGCCGGGATACCGACCATCGCGATGTGGGACATGGGCGATCACTCGTTCCAGAAGCTCGTGGCGGCGGGGTGTGATGGCGGGCCGTGGGCATGGGGACGTCATGCGGAGTGAAGCGACGTAGCGCATCGGCTTGGGGACGTCAGGCGGGGCGCGGGGCCGGCGCGACCGCCTCCAGATCGGCGACGCCGCCCGACATGATCGTCCGCACATGTTCGGTGATGTGCTCGACCGGCCAGTCCCACCACGCCACGGCGAGCAGCCGGGCGACGTCCTCC
This sequence comes from Nonomuraea composti, assembly GCF_012034275.1. Lineage (NCBI taxonomy): Bacteria > Bacillati > Actinomycetota > Actinomycetes > Streptosporangiales > Streptosporangiaceae > Nonomuraea > Nonomuraea composti. The sequence continues at coordinate 56,385 of NZ_JAATEP010000033.1, forward strand.
TCGCTGTAGCGGGTGCGGATGAGCCGGGCCGGGTTCCCGCCGACGATGCCGTAGTCGGGCACGTCGGAGGTGACCACGGCGCCGGTGGCGATGATCGCGCCGTGCCCGATGCGCACCCCCGGCATCACCGTCGCCCCGTGACCGAACCACACGTCGTGGCCGACCACGGTGTCACCCCGGCTCGGCAGGCCGGTCAGCAGATCGAAGTGATCCGCCCAGGAGCCGCCCATGGTGGGGAAGGGGAAGGTCGAGGGGCCGTCCATGCGGTGGTTGGCGCCGTTCATGATGAACCGCACCCCCGTGCCCAGCGCGCAGAACCTGCCGATGACCAGCTTCTCCGGCCCGTAGTGGTACAGCACGTTGCGCGTCTCGAACGCGGTCGGGTCGTCGGGGTCGTCGTAGTAGGAGTACTCCCCGACCTCGATCAGCGGGGACGTGACCAGCGGCTTGAGCAGCACCACCCGCGGCTGACCCGGCATGGGGTGCAGGACGTCCGGGTCGGCGGGAACGAGCGGATTCATGCGGAGAACCTTTGTTAATGCGACAACTTCTACATTAAGATCCTGTCATGCCTCCGCTCCCCGAGCAACCCGACAACCGCGCCACCCCCTCCGAGCCCCCGCCCTCGGGAGTCCCGTCGTCGGAGAGCCGGGCGCCGCAAGGGCCTCGACGCCGGCCGGGCGGGCGTACCGGCCGCATCCGCGCGCAGGTGCTCGACGCCGTCCGCGCCGAGCTCGCCGAGCACGGCTACGACGGGCTCAGCCTGGACGGCGTAGCGGCCCGCGCCGGCGTGCACCGCGCCACCGTCTACAGGCGCTGGCGGGACGTCGGCGGCCTGCTGGCCGACGTCTTCGAGGCGACGAGCGACGACGACTGGCAGCCCCAGGACACCGGCTCGCTGCTCGGCGACCTGACCGCACTCAACCGCGAAAACCTGGCCGCCATGACCGCACAGCCCCCGGTCGCCGCCGCCCTGATCGCCGCCTCCTTCCGCTCGGAGGAAGCCGCCCGAGGCGTCCGCCACCTGTGGGAGGACCGCTACACCCGCTGCGAGATCATCGTCAGCCGAGCCATCGAACGCGGCGAACTCCCCCCGCACACCGACGCGCGCCAGCTCCTCATCGCCGCCACGGCCCCCCTCTACCACCACCTCGTCCTGCTCCGCACCCCACCCACCCCGGACCTCCCCGACCACGCCGCCAGAACCGCCGTCCTGGCCGCCTCCGCCGGCGCCTTCACCAGCCCCGCCCCGGCCGCCAGCACTCCGGCCGACCTCGGCTCGGACGCTGCCCCGGCCCCCACGCCCCAACCGTAGGCCGTCACCTCCACCGAACCCGGTCGGCGCCTCTGCCACGTCCGCACCGGCCGGCCGCAGCCCCCGCCTCGCCCGGACGGGACGCAGCCGCCATCGCGCGAGTCCGTGCCGGAGGCGTCCATCGGGCCGGACCGGACGCCGGCGCCTCGGTGTGAGAACGGCGGCCCGGGGGCGTGGCAGGTCAGCGCGGGACGAGTGCTGGAGCCTCAGCGTGAGACGGTCGCCTCGCCGGAGACCCCTTTCCGCCGGAGACCTCCTCGCCGAAGACCTCCTCGCCGAAGACCGCGGTGAGGGCCTTGGCGACCAGGCCGGGCAGCTCGCCGCGCCCGTCGTCCTCCGCCCACCGCACCAGCGCCGTGTGCAGGGCGGACAGGCAGGCGCCCGCCGCCGCCTCGGCCCGGAAGGCCGCCTCGGGGCCGGCGGCGTCGGCCCCCAGGGCATCGATGATCGCCTGTTGCAGGGCGTACTGGTTGTCGAGGTGCCTGGCGCGCAAGGCGGGCGTCGAGACCATCAGCCGGAGACGGGTGAGCAGGAACGCCCGGCCGTCGTCATCGCCGGTCAGCGCCGCCGCCGCGTCGACGAGCGCGTCACCGATGCGGCGGGCCAGGAGCTGCTCGGCGGGCGAGGCGGCGATCCGTGCCGCGACGAGCTCGCCCCGCTGATCCACCAGCACCAGATCCTCCTTGGTGGGGAAGTGCCGGTACACCGTCATGGGCGACACGCCCGCCGCTTCGGCGACGTCGTTCACGGTCGTCGCGTCGTAGCCGCGCTCGGCGAACAGCCGCACCGCGTGCCCCTGGATCATGCGCTGCGTCTGGGCCCGTCTGCGTGCCCGCAAGGTTGAGTGCTCGTCGGCCATGTGATAGAGACTACCGTACTGATAGCGACTACCAACTAGGTAGTCTCTAACATGTTCCCCTGGAAGGTGGAGACATGAGCGCATTGACCGGCAAGACGGCCCTGGTGACCGGCGCCTCCCGCGGCATCGGGCGGGCGATCGCGACCCGGCTCGCGGAGCGGGGCGCGATGGTCGTCGTGCACTTCGGCGCCGACGAGCACGGCGCGAAGGCCACGGTCGAGGAGATCGAGCGCGGCGGCGGCACCGCGGCCGCCGTCGGGGCCGAGCTGGGCGTCGACGGCGACGCCGAGACGCTCGTCGCGGGGGTGGAAGCCGCGCTGGCCGGGCACCCGCTCGACCTCCTGGTCAACAACGCGGCGGCCCCGCCTGCCGGCCCGCTCGGGGCCACCACCAGGGCCGAGTTCGACCGTCTCTTCGCGGTGAACGTCCGCGCCCCGTACTTCATCATCCAGCGCGCGCTGCCGCTCCTGCGCGACGGCGGCCGCATCATCACGATCTCCTCGGTGGCCACCCGCATGGCCAACCCCGCCCAGACGTCGTTCGCCATGACCAAGGGCGCCATCGAGACGATGAGCCTCACTTTGGCCAACGAGCTCGGGGCCCGCGGCATCACGGTGAACGCGGTCGCCCCTGGCGCCACCCGCACACCCGCCAACGCGGCGATCTTCGAGTCGCCGGGCCTGGCCGACGTCATCACCGCCTCGACGGCCCTCGACCGCCTGGGCGAGGCCGACGACGTGGCCGACGTCGTCGCGTTCCTCGCCTCCGACGCCGCCCGCTGGATCACCGGCCAGGTGATCGACGCCAGCGGCGGCCTCTTCCTCGGCCCCCGCCTCAGCCCTGCCCCCGCCTGACCCTCACCTCCCGGTACGGCGGTTCGCCCCGTCAGCGGCCTCTGCCGAAGGGGTCCGGCCACCCCGCCTTCCGGCGCGCGGTTGTGACGGGCTCGGCACCTTCGTCTCATGGCGCTGACCTGGGCGTTCCTTTGTCCAACGTTCGTCCTGCGTTTCTGGACGGGCGCTGGACAAAGATTGCTTGCCGTGCATCAGAGCGGCCCGTCAGCGTGGGAAGCGAGCCCCGGTGCCCGAGTCGCCGCCCGACGGGGGTGGCCGGCGAAGCCGATCCGGGGCGTTCGTCGAGACAGGAAGAGGATCATGAGGAATTCGAAGCTCGCCCCCGCGCTCGCCGGACTCGGTGCCGCTCTCGCGATGCTCGCCGTCCCGTCCGCCGCGTCCGCGCAATCGACGTCCGCGATCCAGACGCAGAGCCAGGCCCAGGCGCAGGCGCTCGGCGTGCACCGGAAGTCCGCCTCGTGCACCTCGCCGAGCGGGCAGAAGATCAACGTCTCGTGGGGCGACGGGAACGTCTCCACCACCGTGTACTTCAACAACCACTGCAACCAGAAGCGGTGGGTCGAGCTGAAGTTCGTCAAGCAGAACCACGACTTCTTCTGGAAGTGCTTCTCGGTCAACCCCCGCACCAGCGGCAAGAAGAAGGTCGACAACTCCAACCCCGACCAGGTCGTCCTCACCAAGAAGAAGACGAACTGCTGACGGTCCCACCCCTGGAGGGCCCCGCTGCCGGCGTGCCGGTGGCGGGGCCCTCGCCGTTTGACAGGCCGCCGCGCCCGGCTAATACTCGGATCCGAGCAATAGGAGGCGAGCGATTGGGAACGAGTAACCGCCGTCCGGTGTCGAACGCACTGGGCCTGGCCGTCCTGGGGCTACTCATCGAGACCCCGCTGCACCCGCACGCCATGGCCGCCACCCTGCGCGAACGCGGCCTGGACCGGGTGTTCAAGGTGACGACGGGCTCCCTGTACGACGTCGTGCGCGCGCTGGAGCGGGCCGGGTGGATCGAGGCACGAGAGACCATCAAGGTCGGCGCCCGGCCCGAGCGCACCGTGTACCAGCACACCGCGCTCGGGCGGGCCGAGTTCGCGCGGTGGGTGGAGGAGCTGATCCGGGTGCCCTCCGCCGAGTACCCGAAGTTCCTGTCCGCGGTCAGCTACCTGGGGGCGCTCGGCCCCGACGGCGCCGCGGCGGCGCTACGCGATCGCGCCGCACGGGTGCGCACCGCACTGGAGGAGCACCGGCGCGAGCACGGCGAGCTGCTGGCGAGCGGCAAGGTGCCGCGGCTGTTCGTGGTCGAGGTGGAGTACGCGATCCGGATGCAGGAGGCGGAGCTCGGCTGGATCGAGGAGATCGTCACCGACATCGAGACGGGCCGGCTGCCCTGGCCGGACCCGACCGGCTGGGTGCGCGCCGAGGAGAGCGAGTGACGAGCGACGGAGCGGGCCCGGAAGCACGGGCTTGGGGAGCGGCAGGTCGTGTGCCGATAGGTGGCGCTCGGCGAGCGGTGGGACGGGTGCGGAAGGGCGGGGCTTGATGAGCGACAGGACGCATACCGGAGCGCGGTGCTGGGTGAGTGGTCGGGTTCGTGACGGAGGGCTGGGGCGATGAGTGGTGGCGATGGCGTGATCATGGTGGCGGGTGCGGGGCCGGCCGGGTTGATGCTGGCGGCCGAGCTGACGTTGGCCGGGGCCGAGGTGACGGTGGTCGATGCGCTGCCGGAGCGGTCGCCGTACTGTAGAGGGTTCACCCTCAACGCTCGCAGCCTGGAGCTGCTCGATCGGCGCGGGATCGTCGGCCGGTTCCTGGCTGAGGGACCGGCTGTCCCGTCGAGCATGTTCGCCGATCCGGCCCGCCCGCTGGATCTGACGGTGATGGACAGCGACCATCCGTACGTGCTGGGCATCGCGCAGACCCGGGTCGAGGAGCTGCTGGAGGAGTGGCTGGCCGAGCTGGGCGTCAAGGTGCTGTGGGGGCACGCGGTCACCGACCTGGAGCACGACGCCGACGGCGTCGAGGTCACCATCGAACGGGCTGACGGTGTCGGAGGGGCTGGGGGCTCTCGGCGTCGTGTGCGGGCCGCCTACCTCGTCGGGTGTGACGGCAGCCGCAGCCTCGTACGGAAGCGGGCCGGGATCGCGTTCCCCGGCACGCCCGCCACCACCTTCGGCGTGCTCGCGGACGTGGAGCTCGCCGATCCGGCCGCCCTGCCGTTCGGGGTGACGAAGGGGGAGCGGAGCACGGTGTTCGTGATCCCGCGGCCCGGTTACGTGCGCATCGTGCTGAACGAGCCCGAGCCGCCCGCCGACCGCGACGAGCCGGTGACGCTCGCCTCCTTCGAGCGGCTGCTGGCCGGGCAGCTCGGACGGCCGGTGGAGCTGCGGGAGCCGCGCTGGCTGACCCGCTTCGGTGACGCGGCGCGGCTGGCCGAGCGGTACGTCGCCGGGCGGGTCGCGCTGGCGGGCGATGCCGCGCACATCCATCCGCCGACCGGCGCGGTCGGGGTGAACGTGGCGCTGGCCGACGCGGTCAACCTCGGCTGGAAGCTGGCGGCCACCGCGCTCGGGCGCGCGCCCGACGGTCTGCTGCACAGCTATCACGAGGAACGGCATGCGGCGGGGGAGCGGCTGCTGAGCACCATCGGCGCGCAGGCGGCCCTCGGCGGGCACGACCCGCGGCTGGCTCCGGTGCGTGACCTGTTCGCGCAGCTCGTGGACCGGGTGCCGGGCGTCGGCAAGTACCTCGCGGAGCTGGCCACCGGGGTGAGCACCCGATACGACCCGAAGATCCCGGGCGATCACCCGTGGCTCGGCCGCCTCGTCCCGGACCTGGAGCTGACCCTCGACGGCCGCCGCACGAGCGTCGCCGAGCTGCTGCGCCGCGCCCGTCCGCTCCTGCTCCGCCTCGGTGAGCGGCCGCTGCCCTCCGCCGCCGGCGGCTGGGTGGACACCTGCGACGTCCGCTGCCCCGGCCGGCCCGAGCTCGAAGGGCTGCTGATCCGCCCCGACGGGCACGCCGCGTGGGTGTCCACCACGTCCGAGCCCCAGCCCGATTCCACCCTCGCCACGGCCCTCGCCACCTGGTTCGGCGCGCCGTGCGGGCCGGTTCGGCAGGAGGGACGTTTCGAGACGGGCTGAAACGAGCGGCGTCTGTCGGAGGCGGCTGGCATGCTGCTGCCCCGGTAAGAGCGACGAACGTCATAGGGGTGGGTGCCGATGAGGCTGGAGGACGAGGTACTGCTGGCGCTGGCGCGGCGGCTCAGGCAGGCCGAAACCGGTGGCTGGACGGAGACGGCCATGCGGGAGCTGGTGGACGGGCTGGGGTGGGAGTGGCGGCACCGGGTGGAGCCGCCGCACCGGGAGCATCACGGGCCGGTGCTGCGCACGGGGTTGCCGACCGGTGAGGCGTATCTGCGGTCGGTGCGCAGGCACGCGGTGGAGGAGTACACCGAGGGGGAGGAGTATGTCGGCCTGTACGTGCCGGTCGACGTGCCCGAGGACGATCCGGTCGCCAAGGCGGACGCGTTCCGGCGGGCGGCCGACGTGCTGACGGGCGCGTTCGGCCCCTCGTCCATCATGGGGGTGTACGGGAGCCCGGGGCCGTTCTACGACAGTCCGGCGTCGTGGGGGAGCCCGTTCCGGCGGTGGCGGGGCGAGAGCGACTCGCTGGAGTTGCGGGCCGGTGAGCAGGGGCCCGAGCTGCTGCTGCAGCCGAACGGGCCGGTCGAGAGCTGGCACTGGCGGCAGTCGCACGGTGAGCCGTACGCGCTCGGCGGCTTCTTCGGCGTCAGCCGTGACCCCGCCAACGAGGGCCTGGGGATGCCGGGCGGCTGGCGTACCGACGACTGGGACGTCTTCGCCCATGCCCTGGCGTCGGTGCTGACCACGCTGCCCGTCGAGGTCCGCGCGCTCGGCATCGCCCGCGATCTGACCCACTTCGGTCTGTGGCTCGGGGCGCTGCACATCTACCTGTCCTGCGATCCGGCGCTGGAGCTGGCTCTCTGCGACTTCAACCACACCCCGCTGCCCGAGCCCGAGCTGCTCGCCCTGGGCTGGCTGGCCGGTCCGCCGGACGCCGAGCACCTGGCCGACGCGGCCTACCGCTCCCCGGCCCATCGGCCCGGCACCGTGGACGGCCGGGCGCTGGCGCGGCTCGTGGTGGACACCGCCCGCCTCAACGGCCACAAGTCCCCGCGCGAGCTGTACCTGGTCGATCACAGCCAGCAGGTGGGGGAGTACTACGTGCAGCACTACGGGCTGACGCTGGCCGAGGCGCCCTGATCCCCGGCACCCTCACTACTTGACGAATGGGAGCAAGTACTTGCTATCGTCTGTCAAGTGACGACGACCGATGATCACGTCGAGCTCGTGGCCGCCCTCATCAGGCTGCTGGAGACCAGGGTGCTCGACCCGCTGGAGATCCTGCTCGACGGCGACGAACTGCTGACCCCGATCAAGGACCGCCTGCGCGTGCAGGCCGAGGTCTGGTCCGCCCAGCTGCTCGGACGCGACCCGCGCCGGGCCGCCCTGACCGCCGCCCGGCTGATCGGGGTCCTGTTCCCCGGTGACGAGCCGTTCGACCCGCCCGAGCAGTGGTGGCGCACCCCGCTCGGGCGGGCCGTCGCGCGCAGCGTCGGGCATCCTGCCGCGGCGGCGGTCTCCTACTCCACCGCGGGCGCGATGCTCGGCATCACCCGCCAGGGCGTCCACGACCTGGTCAAACGCGGCAAGCTCGACAAGCATCCCGACGGAGGCGTCACGACGTCCTCCATCCACGCCCGGCTCAACCGCCCCCAGGAGAGCACCCCGTGACCGCACCGCACGACCTCGTCATCGACGACCGCCCGGTCCCTCTCGCCGTCCGCGACCACGGGGGCGACGGCGCCCCCGTCCTGCTGCTGCACGGCCTCGGCGGCACCCTGCTGCACTGGGACGCGGTCGCGCCCCTGCTGACCGGCTCGCACCGCGTCGTCGCGATGGACCTGCGCGGCCACGGCCTGTCGGGGGAGGGCCCGTGGGAGTGGGAGGCGGTCCTCGACGACGTGCGGGCCGTCGTCGACCACCTCGGCCTGGACGCGCCGCTCGTCGTCGGCCACTCCCTCGGCGGCATGGTCGCCGTCCGGTGGGCGCTGCGCCACCCGGACGCCCCCGGCATCGTCAACCTCGACGGCCTGCGCTCGGCCGAGACCGCCCCGCGGCTCTACGCCGGCATCGAGGAGGAGGAGCTGCGCGAACTCCTCGCGGAGCTGAAGACGGTCTTCGACGCGCAGGCGGCGGCGATGGCGCAGCCGCTGCCGGAGGGGCACGCCGCGATGTTCCCGCCGAGGGCGCTGCTCACCACGGACGAAGGCGTCTTCGCCCGGCCGAGTGCCGCGCTGGCCGGGCAGGTCAGGGACGATCCGTACTTCCTCGACAGCGTCCCGTCGGTCGCGGAGATCCGCTGCCCCGCCCTGTTCGTCCTGGCCACGCGGAACCTGCCCGGCCTGCCCGGCCGCGTCGGCGAGCTCATGCCGGCGCAGCGCGCGGGCATCCGCCGCGACCTGCTGCCCCTCGTCGCCGACCGGCCGCACCTGCGCGTCCTGGAGCTGGACGCCAGCCACGCCATGGTGGCCGAGCAGCCGGGCGAGGTCGCGCGGGCGGTGCTGGACTTCCACCTGGACGCCTGCGCCCGCCCACCCGCGTAACAGCCCTGGAGCCGGTCAGGGACTCGGCAAGGCTCGGGGCGCCCGTGCGTGTCCCCGCCTCTGCGGGGTAGGCCACGCCCGGACGCGAAGGACGCGAGAAGGAGCCCCATGGAGACGCGCAACGCCATCGCGCTGCCCGGCACGATCCTCGGGGTCGGGCTCGGCGGTTTCGTCGACGGCATCCTGCTGCACCAGCTCCTGCAGTGGCACCACATGCTGAGCAGCACCGGCACCGACAACATCGGCATCCGCGACTACCCGGTGGACACCGTGCCGGGGCTGCGCATGAACACGCTGTGGGACGGCCTGTTCCACACCGCCACCTGGCTGGCGGTGCTGATCGGGCTCGGCCTGCTCTACTCCCGCGTCACGGCCTCGCGCGGCCGGGTCTGGCGCTCGCGCAGCCTCTGGGGCTGGATCCTGCTCGGCTGGGGCCTGTTCAACCTGGTGGAAGGCGTGATCGACCACCACCTGCTGGGCATCCACCACGTCCGCACCGGCCCGTACCAGCTCTGGTGGGACCTGGGCTTCCTGCTCCTCGGCGCGCTGCTGATGATCGGCGGCTGGGGGCTGCAGCGCGGCGGCGGGGAGCTCGACCTGTGCGCGGGCGAGGAACGGGCGGCGCGGACGTGACCGGCCACGGCGGTCATGCCGATCACACCGGTGCGGTCGCGCCCGTCCTGCTCCTCCTGGCGGTGGCGGTCGCCTACCTGATCGCGGCCCGCGCCACCACCTGGAAGGGGTGGCGCTCGGCGCTGTTCGTGACCGGGCTGGCGCTGGTCGCGGCGGCCGTGACCGGCCCGGTCGCGGCCCGGGCGGCGGCCGACTTCCGCGGCCACATGGTGCAGCACCTGCTCATCGGCATGCTGGCCCCCCTCGGCCTGGTCATGGGAGCGCCGATCACCCTGCTCCTGCGCACCCTCCCCCGAGTGTGGGCCCGCCGCCTGGGCGCGCTGCTGCGCCACCGCGCCGTGCACGCCGTCGCCAACCCGGTCACGGCGCTGGCACTGAGCGTGGGCGGCCTGTTCGTCCTGTACTGCACGCCGCTGGCGGCGCACGAAGGGCTCCACGGCTGGGTGAACGTGCACTTCCTGCTGTCGGGCTGCCTGTTCGCCTGGGTGATCGCCGGTCCGGACCCGGCCCCCCGCCGCCCGCCGGTGGTGACCCGCCTGGTCGTGCTGGGCGTGGCGATCGCGGGCCACAGCGTCCTGTCCCAGCTCATGTACGCGGGCATCGGCGTCGACCTGCCCGTACCCGAGGAGCAGCGGCGCGGCGCCGCCGAGATCATGTACTACGGCGGCGACCTGGCCGAGCTGCTCCTCGCGCTGGCCCTCGTGGCCGGCTGGCGCCCCCGCCGCACGGAACGGCGGCCGGCCCGGGGAATCGTGGCAGGTCACCACGCCTGACCCGGCCCGCCCCGGGTAGCGGCAGTGGCATGAGTGAACGGGCGATCGCGGTGATAGGCGTGGGGCCGCGGGGCCTGTCGGTGCTGGAACGCCTCCTGGTACGGCTGCGCGGCACCCCGTACCGGGACGGCGACGAGGTGACGATCTGGGCGTTCGACGCGGTCGGCCACGGCGGCGGCCGGGTGTGGCGCGTCGACCAGCCCTCCTGGCTGTCGGCCAACACGACGGCGGGCGAGAGCACGATGCGCTCTCCCGGCGACGACGGCCTGCCCGCCCACCGCTACGGCACGATGGCCCGCTGGGCGGGGCTGGAGCCGGGCGCGTACCCGGCCCGGCGGCTGTACGGGCAGTACCTGGCCGACGTGTTCCGCGCGCTCTGCGCGACCGCGCCGCCGCACGTGCGGGTGCGTCCCGTCCGGGCCGAGGTGACGGGGCTGACCCGCGTGCCGGGCGGGCTGCGGCTGGTCGCGGGCGGCAGGGCGTACCGGGTGGACAAGGCGGTGCTCACGACCGGCCACGGCAGCGTGGAGCCCGACGAGGAGCAGCTCTCCTGGCTGCGGCACGCCGACGAGCACGCCCTGCGCTATGTGCCGCCGGGGCTGGCGGCAGAGATGCCGCTCGACGACCTGCCGCCGGGGGCGGAGGTGGCGGTGCGCGGGTTCGGGCTGACGTTCTACGACGTGATGCGGGCGGTCACGCTCGGCCGGGGCGGGCGGTTCGTCCCCACGCGGGACGGCCTGCGGTACGTGCCCAGCGGCGACGAGCCGCGCCTGCTGGCGCTCTCGCGCGGCGGCCTGCCGTTCCTGGCCAGGCCGGAGGTGCCCGACTTCCCCGCCCCGCCCGTCCGGCTGCGGGTCGTGACCGAGGAACGCCTGGCCGAGCTGCGGGCGGCGGCACTGGAGGCCACCGGCACGCCGCAGCTCGACTTCGCCCGCCGGGTGGAGCCGCTCATCCAGTACGAGGCCGACCTGGCGTGCTCGACCGGCGCCGCCCACCCGCTCACCCGCCTGGCCCGGCCCTTTCGCGGCCGGTGGTTCGCCGGCCCCGGCGACTACCGGGCCGCCCTGGCCCGGCTGCTGCGCGAGGACGCCCGGCGCGCGGACGCCGGCTGCGTGGACGGCACGGTCAAGGCGGCCACGGAGATGCTGCGCGTGATCCGGCCGCTCCTCCCGCAGGTCGTGGACTTCGGCGGGCTGCTGCCCGACTCGCACCGGGACTTCCTGTCCAGGTTCGTCCCGGAGAGCTTCGTCCTGTCGGCGGGGCCGCCCGCCGAGCACGTGGACCAGCTCGCGGCGCTGCTGGAAGCCGGGATCGTGCGGCCGGTCGGGCCCGGGGGCACGGTGGAGCCGGTGCCGGGCGGGTTCGGGGTGTCCTCGCCGCAGGTGCGCGGCTCGCGGCGGGTGACGAAGGTGCTCGTGGACGCGCGGGCGCCCGCCCGCGACCTGTCCAGGGACGCCTCTCCGCTGGTCAAGCAGCTCCTGGCGGACGGGATGGTGAGCGAGTTCGTGAACGTGGACCCGTCCACCGGGGCGCGCTTCGACGTGGGCGGGCTGGCCGTGACGCGGGCGCCGTACCGGGTGATCGACCGGCTCGGACGGGCGGCGCGGGACCTGCACGCGCTCGGCGTGGCCACCAACCACACCCGCTGGTTCACCGAGGTCGGCACCGGCCGGCCCGGGCAGGACAGCCCGTTCTTCCGCGACGCGGACGCGGTGGCCGCCGCCCTGCTGGCCCGCCCGTGATCAGGCCCTCCGGGCAGCGCTGTTTGAGTGCGCGGGGGCGGGGCAGGGAAGGGCGCGAGCAGGTGCCGGAGATGCACGTACCTGGCCGTACCCGGACACGTGCCTCAGCCGTCGCGGCACAGCCGGAACTCGACGAGGAGGTTCGTGATGCGTCTGCCCGCCGCCCGCGGTCCGATCACGGCGGGGCTCTTCGCCCGCCTCGCCGGCCCGCCGTGCGAGCTGGACCCGCCGCTGGTCACCCCGCCGCCCGAGACGGCACTGGATGACGGCGACCTCCAGCTCGCCCTCTTCGCCTGCTACGAGCTGCACTCGCGCGGCTTCGACGACGTCAACGACCTGTGGGAGTGGCAGCCGTCGCTGCTGGCCACCCGCCGCGACCTCGAACGGTGCCTGGAGGCCGCGCTCGCGCACGACGTGCCGCGCCCGCCGGCCGTGCCGCCGCAGCACGTCCGGCACGCGCTGACCGAGCTGGTCGCCAAGGAGGAGGCGGGCGGGCTCTCGCCGGCGGCCCTCCTGTGGCGCGAGGCCGGTCTCGGGCATGAGGCCGGCCTGGGCCGCCACCGCGAGCTCGTCGTGCACCGCGCCATCCACCACCTGAAGGTGCCGGCGGTGTTCGGGGCCGCCATGACCGGGCCCGGGCTCGACGACTCCTACGGCGTCTACCTGCCCGACGTGCCCGGCATCACGCTGGCCGTCGCGAACGTCAGGTCGCTGTTCGGGCTGCACCGGCGGCTGCGCGGCGCCCTGGCCGGGCACCTCGCCGCGCTGGAGCCGGCCGCCGCCCCGTCCCACCTTGAAAACGCCTCCGACCTCGCCGCCCAGGAGCCGTCCCTGACGGGCGACATCCTGTACGGCGCCGCCTGCGCCCTGACCCTCGAACGCCGCTGGGCCGAGCACGTCCTGAGCCGGTGGCGGCGCGGGCTCAGCTCCCTCGAAGAGCGGGAGCCCGCCGTGCGCGACGGCCAGGAGGGCGAGGCGGTGGCGGCGACGAGCTGAGAGAACCGCACGGCCACCAGGCCGCGGCGGGAAACGTCCGGTCAGGCGGTGGCGTCGTGGCCGTAGATCCACGCCAGGGCGTCGAGTGACAGGCCGCCCGCCCCGCCCGCCAGCTCGGCGTCCCGCGCCCGCTGCTCCGGCCCGTCCGGCAGGTGGTAGCGGGTCTTGCCGGCGGCCGACAGGGCGTGCACCCGCGTCGTGCGCGGCACGCGCGCGGCCTCGTACCGGCGCAGCGCCGCCTGCACGCCGGGGCCCGGCCCGGCGGCGGCCAGGCAGGAGGCGAGCGTGGCCGCGTCCTCGATCGCCATCGCCGCGCCCTGCGCCATGAACGGCAGCATCGCGTGACAGGCGTCCCCCAGCAGCGTCACCCGCCCGGCCGACCAGCGCCGCAGCGGGGCGCGGTCGAACAGCGCCCACAGGTACGTCTCGTCCACCGCCTCAATGATCGCCCGGACCTGCGGGTGCCAGCCCTCGAACGCGGCCAGCGCCTCGGCGACGTCCCTGCGGTCGGTCCACGACTCCCGCGTCCAGGTGTCCTGCTCCTTGATCGCCACGAAGTTGACCAGCCGGCCGCCGGCGACGAAGTAGTGCACGAAGTGCCCGCCGGGCCCCATCCACAGCTGGGTCGTCGTCTCCAGCCCCAGCCCCGTGAGCCGGTCGGCGGGCACCAGGCCGCGGTAGGCGGCACAGCCGGTGAAGCGCGGTCGCTCCGGACCGAACAGCAGGCCGCGGGTGGCGGAGTGGATGCCGTCCGCGCCCACCAGCACGTCGGCCTCGACGCGCGCCCCGTTCGCGAACCGCGCCTCGACCCGGTCGCCGTGGTCGGTCAGCGCGGTGAGGCGGTGGCCCAGGCGTACCCGGCCGGCGGGCAGGCGGGCGGCCAGCGCGGCGAGCAGGTCGGCGCGGTGCATCAGGTAGTGGGGGAAGCCGAAGGCGGCCTCCAAGGGGCCGGCGAGCGGGGTGCGGGCGAGGGTGCGGCCGTCGTCCCAGCGGCGCTGGTGCAGGGCCACCGGCTTGACGCCCGTCCTGGCCAGCTCGTCCGCCAAACCGAGGCCGTGCAGCACGCGCGAGGCGTTCGGGCTGATCTGCACGCCGGCGCCGACCTCGCTCAGCTCGGCCGCCCGCTCGTACACGTGCGCGTCGATGCCGCGCCGCAGCAGCGACAGCGCCGCGGTGAGCCCGCCGATCCCCCCGCCGATGATGGCGACCGAGACGCCCGTGCCGTGCGTGGTCATGGCCCGACTCCTCCCATGTCCGGATATGTCATGAACATCCTGTACGGCGGCGGCGCCCTTTCGGCTACCCTCTCCACCATGGGCCTCGCCTCGATCCCGAGCCCCGCCCAAGGCGCCTGGGATCTCGGAATCATCCCGATCCGCGCCTACGCGCTGTGCTTCATCGCCGGCATCGCCTTCGGCGCCTGGCTGAGCGAGCGCCGCTGGCGCGCCCGCGGCGGCACCCCGGGCACCATCTACGACATCGCCGTCCCCGGAGTGATCTTCGGCCTGATCGGCGCCCGCCTCTACCACGTCATCACCGACTGGCAGACCTACTTCGGCGCGCGCGCGATCAAGGAGCCGTACCAGGCGCTGTTCATCTGGGAGGGCGGGCTCAGCATCTGGGGCGCGGTCGCGCTCGGCGGCGTCGGCCTGTGGCTGGCCTGTCGCCGCCGCGGCCTGTCGCTGCGCGACGTCGCCGACACGGTCGCGCCCGGCCTCGCCTTCGGGCAGGCGATCGCCCGCTGGGGCAACTGGTTCAACCAGGAGCTGTACGGCTCGCCGACCACCCTGCCGTGGGGCCTGGAGATCGACCGGGCGCACGGCGGCGACCCCGGCGTGCTCTACCACCCGACCTTCCTGTACGAGTCGCTGTGGGACGCGGCACTCGGCTTCGCCCTGATCCTGGCCGGCCGGCGCTTCGCCCTGCACCACGGCCGCCTGTTCGCCGTCTACGTCGCCGGCTACACCTTCGGCCGGTTCTGGATCGAGGGCCTGCGCATCGACCCGGTGGGCGGCGTGGATCACGCGGTGCTGCTGCTGGGCCTGCGCATCAACCAGTGGACCTCGATCCTGCTGTTCGCCGGCGCACTGATCTACCTGTGGGCCAACCGCGCCAAGGACCGCGAAGAGGTCATGGCGGCGCGCAGCGGCTGAGCACCCATACCGATCCCCTAAAGCGTCGAACCTGACGCGGCCCCGTCCGCGTACCACCCGCGAGACTTCATGAAGCGGGTCACTACAACGACCTGCTCCAGGTCGTCCGCGAGACAGACCCGCTGGGCCAGGCCTTCGGCCGCATCGCCGCGATCACCGACGCGCTCGGCCGCGCCACCCGCTTCACCTGGACGGTGGAGGGCCTGCCGGCGACCCCCCACGCTGCCCGGCGGGACGACCGAACGCCGGGCCTACGACGCCGAGAACTACCTCGTCGAGCACGTGGACACGCTCCCCGTTCCCCGGCGGCCACACCTACACGATCAGGCTCGACGGGGCCGCGGCCGAGCGGCGCTTCGGCGGCCTCTGGCCGGCGGGCGGCGGCGCGCCCGCCGAGGAGGTGCAGCGGAAACTGATGTGGCGGCTGGAGTCCCTGCTGGCCGGGCCCCGTACGGAGGGTGGCGTGTTCGTCCTGAACAACGTCACGACGGTGACGGTGGGGGAGACGGACGTGGTCGTCGGCGGGGTGTGCTCGGGCGTGGTCGCGTAGCGTACGAGAACGCCCCGGCCGCTTCACGCGGCAGAGGCGCCCTCGCGGGGCGGGCAATCGATCCCTGATCCGTTCCTACCCGCCTTGCCCTAAATGTATGCATTTGTCCGTTTTGTGGTGGGCCTGGAGTGGAGGTGCTGTGCTCATGGCCGCTCCGTCAGAGGAGGACCGCGTGCGCCGGGTGCTGCACGCCCTGGCGGCCCGGGACGAGCTGCGGTAGCGGAGCGCCGGGCTCAGAACGCGTTCACGCTGTCGACCCACAGCTCGTGGTTGATCGTGCGCAGGTAGAACTCGACGCGGATCTGCCGCAGCCCGCTCCCCGCCGTGTCCATCGTGCAGGTCACCAGCCGCCATTCCGGGGTGGCGGTGAACCTGGCGGCCACCGAGCGGTTGGCGCCGAGGTCCCAGATCGCCAGCGACCCCTTCACGGGGGACTGCGAGGCGGATCTGACCCAGGCGAAGCAGGAGATGCTGGGCGGCGGGCCCGTGGCGGTGAAGTCCTGGCAGACGGAGCCCTCCATCTGGCTCGTGCTCATGACGAGGACGGCGCCGCCGGATCGTGCGTCGCTGGTGCCCCAGATCTTGTACTGCACGGCGGCCGCCTGGTTCATCCGTGTCCAGGGGGCGATGTCGGGAGCCTCGAAGCTCGGGTTGCGCAAGTACGACAACGTTGCCTCCTCCTCGGCGTTCTCTCCGGGCATGGACAGCGTGCGGGCAGAGGGGCACCGGTCGCATCGGGGGCGGGCTCGGTGAAAACCCTAGGCCCGGCGTACCAGGGTGCGCCGGGCCGGAGCGGTAAGGGTCAGGAGGCCGCGACGGTCTCCGCCGCGGGCGCGTCCTCGGAGGCGGCGGGCCGGCGCAGGACGGTGAGCGCCACCACGAAGGCGGCCAGCAGCAGCCCGGCGGAGATGCCGAACGCGAGCCGGTACCCGCCGGTGAGCGCGGCGGCCTCGCCGGCCCCGGCGGCCAGCAGGTCGCCGGTGCGGGAGGCGGCCATGGTGGACAGCACCGCCACGCCGATGGCCATGCCGACCTGCTGGGTGGTGTTGAACAGGCCGGAGGCGAGGCCCGCGTCGCTGTCCCTGGCGCCGGACATGCCGAGCGTGGCCAGCGCGGGCAGCACGAGCCCGCCGCCGGAGATCAGCAGCATGGGGGGCAGCAGGTGGGTGACGTAGCCGGCGTCCACGCTGACCCTGGTGAGCAGCAGCATCGCGGCGATCAGCAGCACCAGGCCGGAGATCAGCACCGTACGGGGGCCGAAGCGGGCGCTGAGCCGGGCGGAGACGAACAGCGAGATCGTGCCGATGCCGACGGCGGCGGGCAGCATCGCGAGGCCGGTCTCCAGGGCGCCGTAGCCCAGGACGCGCTGCATGTAGAGCGCGACGAGCACCTGGAAGGCGAACATCCCGGACAGGCTCAGCATCTGGGCGAGGTTGGCGCCGGTCACGTTGCGGGAGCGCAGGATCCGCAGCGGCATGAGCGGCGTCCTGGCGGTGGACTGCCGGGCCACGAACCCGCCGAGCAGGGCGAGGGAGAGCGCGCCGAGGCCGAGGGTGTGGGCGGCGAGCCAGCCGTACTCCTCGACCTTGACGATCGTGTAGATGCCCAGCATCAGGCCGGAGGTCACGAGCAGGGCGCCGAGCACGTCGGCGCCGGCCGCCAGGCCGGCCCCCCGGTCGGCGGGCAGGGCGCGCAGGGCGAGCAGGAGGGTGACGGCCCCGATGGGCACGTTGATGAAGAAGATCCACGGCCAGCTCAGCACGTCGGTGAGCACGCCGCCCAGCACCTGGCCGATGGACGCGCCGGTGGCCCCGGTGAAGCTGAAGATCGCGATCGCCTTGCCGCGCTCGGCCGGCTCCGTGAACAGCGTCACCAGGATGCCCAGGACCACGGCCGAGGCCAGCGCGCTGCCCACGCCTTGCAGGAACCGGGCGGCGATCAGCAGGCTCGCGTCGGTGGCCGCGCCGGCCAGCACGGAGGCGGCGGTGAAGACGGCGTTCCCGGCCAGGAACATCGCCCGCCGCCCGATCAGATCACCCAGCCGGCCCGCCAGGAGCAGCAGGCCGCCGAACGGGATCAGGTAGGCGTTCATGATCCAGCTCAGGCCGGCGGCCGTGAACTGCAGATCCCGCTGGATGGCGGGCATCGCCACGGTCACGATGCTGCCGTCGAGGATCGTCATCAGTCCCGTCGCGGACAGCACACCGAGTGCGGTCCAGCGCGAGTTGAGCACATTCGACATGGTCTCTCCCGTCTCAGGTCGACAAGAGAGACCGTAGCAGATAGTTCCGTAATAGACGATCCTCTTCGGACCTACTTGGCGCGCTCCCGTGCCCGGCGCGCCGGCTGCGGCCCCTCGGCCGGGGTCGCCAGATGCCCGCCGACCAGCCGGTTCAGGGCGCGGACCAGCACCTCGCGTTCGTCGTCGGGCAGCGACTCGAGCGCCGCGCGGTGCACGCCGTCCACGATCTCCTGGCTGCGCCTGGCCACCTCGGCGCCCGCCTCGGTGACTGCGATGATCCGGGCCCGCCGGTCGGTGCTGGACGGGCGGCGCTCGGCGTACCCGGCCTTCTCCAGCGCGTCCACCGTCACCACCATGGTGGTCTTGTCCATGTCGCCCAGCTCGGCGAGCTGGATCTGGGTGCGCTCCTCCTCCAGTGCGTGCACCAGCACGCAGTGCATGCGCGCCGTCAGCCCGATCTCGGCCAGCGCCGCCGCCATCTGGGTGCGCAGCACGTGGCTGGTGTGGTCGAGGAGGAAGGACAGGTCCGTTTCGGTACGCGCGGGAGCCATCGCTGTCATGCCCCCAGCCTACCCAAACAATCCTTTGGCAGATTATCTGCGAATGGACGATCCGCGACCCAGGGTGGCGAACCCCAGGGTTCCCACGGAGGCGAAGCGCAGCCGGGAGCCGCACACTTCGGTCGTAGCCACCCCGTGGAGAGAGGGCCTTCCCATGTCCCCCCACGACCGTCCGGCCGTTCACCGTCCCCGTCACGAAGGGTTGCTCGGCATCCACACCAACATGGCTCGCGTCGTCCCGCCGGACGTGTGGACCCGGCTGGCCCGCAACGTGCTCGGCGCCGCCGTCCGGCCTGTCCGGGGCCGAGATGCGCACGTTCGAGCAGCTCGACTACTTCTTCGCCAAGGGCGTCGGGTACGGCGTGCAGATGGGACCCGCCCCCAGACGATGTACGGCCTCGCGGACTCGCCCGTCGCCCTGGCCGCCTGGATGCTCAACCACGACGCGGGCAGCTACCAGGACATCGCCGACGCCTTCCTCGGCAAGCCCGTCGGCGACCTGACCCGCGACGAGACCCTCGACAACGTCACGCTCACCTGGCTGACCAACACCGGCGTCTCCTCCGCCCGCCTGTACTGGGAGAACACGGTCGGCTTCTTCGACGTCAAGAACGTCACCGTCCCGGCCGCCGTCAGCACGTTCGCCCACGAGATCTACCCGGTGCCGCGCAGCGCGCCACCTTCCGCTCCCTGCGCCAGCCGGCGTCGCCCTCCTTGTCCGAGGCGGACTGGGCCGCCACGTAGGCGGCGTCGCGGACGTCGTTCGGCCAGCCCGCCGGGCGCACGCCCGGGATGGGGTGCCGGAGCGGGTTGAAGCGCATCGGGCGCTCCGCGTCCGGGGTCGCCGGGCCGGTCAGGTGGGCCTGGCCGAGCAGGTGCCACGGCCCCGACGGCTCCGCGACGAGGAGTTCGAGCACGAGCGGGCCGTGCCCGGCGGCTCCGGCGAGCGCGCCGGGCGTGGCCGGCAGCGCCGCGGGGGTGTGCAGCAGCGCACCCAGCAGCAACCGCCCGCCGTCCGCCTCGTACGGGAACAGGCTGGTGTAGAGGCCCGTCCAGCGGGTCGCGGGCCGGAGCAGGCGCCGGCCCGCCGGACTGCGGCCGGTGGTGGCCAGCAGCAGGTCAGCGGTCGTGTCGTCCTGCCGCCAGCGCAGCGCGATGCCGAGGATGTCCGGCAGGGGCCAGGGCGCGCCGACGGAGCGGGACAGGCGGGCGGTGCCGCGCAGGTCCAGGCGCTCGTCGAGGAACGCCGCTCCCCACCGCCGGGCCGTCCCGTGCAGGCGCAGGTGCGCGTCGAGGACGAGCCCGGACGGGTGGAGCGGCCGGCCGTGCCGCAGGCGTGCGGCCGTGCCGAAGGTCGCGGCCAGCGCCGAGCGCGCCAGGCGGGTCCACGGCTGTCGCATGCTGCTCCTCACCGTCGGGTTCGCTGGGTGGGAGCTACCCGGGACGGGGAGGGGGAATCACGGGGGCGTTTCAGAAGGTCAGGCGTAGAGGAAGTAGTAGCGGTACCGTCCCTCCCACTGGCACGAGTAGTCGTCCCACCAGCCCTGGGTGATGCCGTAGGCTCCGATCCGCTCGCACTCCGAGTGGTCCCTGAAGACACCGGCCAGCCGTTCGGCGTGGGCGGGGGCGGCGCCGATCGTGAGCGACACTCCGGCGACCATGACGGCCGAGACGAGAACAGCGCGTAACTTTCGCATTCGTCCTCCTGCGACGGGGGCGATCTTGAGGCTGGACAATATCACTCACAGCGCGCCAGGAGAATTGTCACGACGAGAGTCGGAACTTTCCCCGCCGTAATCGCAACGAAATCTTTGACCATCGTCCGGTGCTTGTCATATCGTCTCCCCGCCCATATCGATGTGAGCCGCGGCACCCGAAGCAGGTCGCCGGCGCTGAAGTCGGCGTGCGGATCGCGGCTGCCCCGGCACCGGAGGGGGCGCGGACGGCCGCCGGGACAGCGGTGAGCATCCGACCAACCGGAGTCGCACCATGCAAGCTCGAATCCCCAGGGCCGTGATCGTCGGCATGGCGATGACCGTGCTGGCCGCCTTAGGCGTGTCGGCCGCTTCCATGCCGCCGGCGCACGCCGCGCAGGTGATCACCGATATCGCGTACGCGCCGGCGCAACCGTCCGGCAGCAGGGGGCACCTTCTGGACCTCTACCTGCCGTCCACCGGCATCACGCCCCGGCCGCTGCTGATCTGGCACAGCGGCTCGGCGTGGACGAGTGACAACGGCAAGGAGGGCGCCGACGAGATCGCGGCCGTCTTCAACCCGCTGGGCTTCGCGGTGGCGGGCGTCAGCGTCCGCTCCAGCGGCCAGGCGACGTTCCCGGCCCAGGTGCACGACATCAAGGGGGCCATCCGCTGGCTGCGGGCGAACGCGGCCACGTACCAGCTCGACCCGAACCGCTTCGCCATCATGGGGGACTCCTCGGGCGGCTGGCTGACGGAGATGGCCACCTTCTCCGGCGGCGTCACGGCGCTGGAGGGCACCGTCGGCACCACGGGCGTCTCCAGCAACGTGCAGGCCGGCCTCGCCTTCTACAGTCCGACCGACTTCCTGCAGATGAACGCGCAGAACCTGCCGACCGGCGGCCTGGACCACAACTCGCCCGCCTCCCCGGAGTCGCTGCTGGTCGGCTGCCCGATCCAGACCTGCCCGGACAAGGTGGCCCAGGCCAACCCGATGACCTACGTGGACGCGGGCGACCCGCCGCTGCTGTTCCTGCACGGCCAGGCCGACTTCCTGGTGCCGCACGGGCAGAGCGTCCTGCTCTACAACCGGATCAAGGCCCAGTGCGGCACCGGCACGTTCGTCTCGGTGCCCGGCGCGGACCACATGAAGGTCCAGATCATGGACCCCGCCCACTACGGTACGGAGACCGTCCGCACCACCACCGGCTGCGGCGAGACCGTCGGGACCGGCACGCTCAACGCCACCTGGGCCAACTTCGCGACCTTCCTGCGCGGCGGGCTCAAGCTGGGCACCTCCTGCGAGGTCACCTACAGCACCGGCGTCTGGAACGGCGCCTTCAACGGCAGCGTGGTCATCAGGAACACCGGCACGACCCCCATCAGCGGCTGGACCGTGACGTGGACCTGGTCGGGCAACCAGCAGATCACCAGCGCCTGGAACGCCACCGTGACGCAGACCGGCGCCCAGGTGGTGGCGCGCGACGCCGGCCACAACTCCTACATCGGCCCCGGCTCCAGCCAGAGTCTCGGCTTCTCGGCGACCGCCACCGGGACGAACGACATCCCGGCCCAGTTCAAGGTCAACAACCTCGCCTGCACGAGGGTGCCCGCCTGACCCGCCCCCCGCGCACCGCCCCCCGAATTGCATTCGGAAAAGGCGGTGCGCGGAACCGGAAACGCGTATTTCCTAAATGCGCCACGGTCCGTCAAATGCCGCTCACGGAATGTCGCGGCGCAATTTGTGGACGCTCTTATTGCCTCCGCCGACAGGCCGCCCCTATCCTTGCCTGGGACGGCCCGCCGGGCTTATTCAGCAGCATTTCTCATTGTCGTCCGGCCGGGTGCCTCCGGCATTTCCCGGAGCCCGAAATATTTCGGATGAGCCGCCTTACCATGCCCGAAGACCGTTGTCCGGGATCGTCGACGAGTTAGGGGACGTGTGCGTACATCCAACATGTTCGTCAGGAGCCTGGGCGTCCATGTGCCCGAGAGCGTGAGCGTCGAGCAGGCCGTCGCGAAGGGCTGGTACCCGGCCGAAGAGGCCGAGCGGTTCCAGCAGCTCGGCGCGGCCGTGGCCGGCGACATGCCGGCGCCCGAGATGGCGCGCCTGGCCGTCCTCGACGCCTACGACCGCTGGGGCGAGTCCTCCCCGCGCGACCTCGACCTGCTGCTCTACCCGTCGGTCTGGCACCAGGGCCCGAACGGCTGGCAGCCCCAGCACTACCTGCAGCAGCACCTCCTCGGCGGCGGCGTGCCGGCGTTCGAGATCCGCAGCGGCTGCGTAGGGATGATCAGCTCGCTGGAGCTGGCGGCCGGCTACCTGAACGCCGACGCGCGCCGCCGCACCGCCATGGTCGTCTCCTCCGACAACCACGGCACCCCGCTGGTGGACCGCTGGCGGATGACGCCCGGGGCGCTGATCGGCGACGCCGCCGCCGCGCTCGTCCTCGGCAAGGACTACGGCCTGGCCGAGCTGCTGTCGGTGAACGTGACGGTCATCCCCGAGGCCGACGCGGTCAACGACGGCGCCTACCCCCTGTTCCCGCCGGACGCCACCGTCGGCAGGGGGCTGAGCTTCGGCGACCGGCACGAGGAGTTCCGCCAGCGGCTGCTCAAGGCGCAGGGCACCGGGATCCACCTGACGATCCAGAAGACGATGATGCAGCAGGTCGAGCAGACCCTGGACGAGGCCGGGATCGGCCTGGCCGACATCACCCGCGTGGCGTTCCCGCACGGCCGCCGCGAGGACCTGGAGGGGCAGATGACCTGGCTCGGCATCGAGGAGGAGCAGACGACCTGGGACTACGGCCGGCGCGTCGGCCACTGCGGCGCGGTCGACCAGTTCATCGCCTTCGAGCACCTGCTCGCGACCGGCGGCCTCGTGCCCGGCGACCACCTGCTCATGGTCGGGTTCGGCTCCGGCACCTCGGTCGCCGCGGCGGCGTTCAGGATCCTCGCCACCGCCCCCGTCACGGAAGGATCACCCGCATGACCGAGCTGACGCAGCGGCTCGTCACCTTCATCCAGGACAACCTCGTCCTGGACGGCGACGACATCAAGGTCGACGAGACGACCCCGCTCCTCGTCTCCGGCCTGCTCGACTCCCTGCGCACGGCGCGGCTGCTGAACTTCCTGCGCAAGGACGTCGGCGTGCCCATCCCCGCCGCCAAGCTCGACCCGGACAACTTCAAGGACGTCGCGACCATCGTGGCGATGGTCCGCGAGCTCGAATCCGTCTGAGCCGGGAGCACACGTTCATGCGGTACGCGGACACGTACATCAGCGGCGTCGGCACCTTCGTGCCCCGGACGATCGTCAGCGTCGAGAAGGCCGTCGCGAAGGGCTGGTACCCGGCCGAGGACGCCGAGCTGCACAACCTGGCGGGAGCGGCGGTGGCCGGCGAGACGCCGGCGCCGGAGATGGCCCTGCACGCGGCGCGCGGCGCGCTCAAACGCGCCGGCCGCGCGCCCGGCGACCTCGACCTCCTCCTGTACGCCTCCACCTGGCACCAGGGGCCCGACGGCTGGCCCCCGCACTCCTACCTGCAACGCCACCTCGTCGGCGGGCACGTCCTGGCCACCGAGATCCGGCAGGGCTGCAACGGCATGTTCATCGCCCTGGAGCTCGCCGCCGGCCACCTGAATTCCGCGCCCGGCAAGCAGGCCGCGCTGCTGGTCGCCGCCGACAACTACGGCACCCCGCTCATGGACCGCTGGCGGATGGGCCCCGGCTACATCGGCGGGGACGCCGCCGCCGCGCTCGTCCTCACCAGGGACCAGGGCTTCGCGCGCCTGCTGTCGGTCCGCACGACCACCGTCGCCGAGGCCGAGGAGCTGCACCGGGGCAGCGAGCCGCTGTTCCCGCCGGGCGTCACGGTCGGCCGGCGGATGAGCTTCACGGCCCGCAACGAGCAGTTCCGCCGCGACGTCATGCCGTCGGGCGACGCCACCGCGGCCCTGTTCCACATCCAGCGGGCGCTCGTCGAGGTCGTCGAGGGCCTGCTGGACGAGAGCGGGATCGCCGCCGCCGACCTGACCAGGGTGGCGTTCATGAACTACTCGGAGGAGATCGTCGAGCAGCGCTGCATGGCCCTGCTCGACCTGCCGATGTCCCGCTCGACGTGGGACTACGGCCGCACCATCGGCCACTGCGGCGCATCCGACCAGGTCCTCTCCCTCGACCACCTGCTCGCCACCGGGCAGCTCCGCCCCGGCGACCACCTGCTGATGCTCGGCACCGGGCCGGGCGTGACCGTGTCCGGCGCCGTCATCACGATCACCGACACTCCCCAGTGGATCTGAAGCGAAGGGACGACGAACGCACATGCGCGCAGCCCGGGTGGAACCGGTGGCGGTCATCGGCATCGGATGCCGCCTGCCCGGCGACGTCCACACCCCCGACGAGTTCTGGGACCTGCTGTGCGCGGGCCGCAACACCACCGGCCCGCTGCCGGACGGCCGCTGGCGGGCGTACGAGGAGCGCAGCCCCGAGGACGCCGCCGCGCTGCGCGACGCCGTGCGGCACGGCAGCTTCCTGAGCGACATCGAGGGCTTCGACGCCGAGTTCTTCGGCCTGTCGCCCCGCGAGGCCGAGCTGATGGACCCCCAGCAGCGCATCCTCATGGAGACCGCCTGGGAGGCGCTGGAGCACGCCGGCCTGCCGCCGCACGAGCTGGCCGGCACCGACGCCGGCGTGTTCGTCGGGGTCTGCACCGCCGACTACGGCGGCCGCCTCCTGGAGGACCTGCCCCAGATCGAGGCGTGGACCGGCATCGGCGCCGCCACCTGCGCCGTCGCCAACCGCGTCTCCTACTCCCTCGACCTGCGCGGCCCCAGCATGGCGATCGACACCGCCTGCTCGGCGTCGCTGGTCGCGCTGCACCTGGCCGCGCAGAGCCTGCGGCTCGGCGAGAGCGACGTCGCCCTCGCCGGCGGCGTCAACCTGCTCGTCACCCCCGGCCAGACCCTCACCCTCGGTACGGCCGGAGCCCTCGCCCCCGACGGCCGCTCCAAGTCGTTCGACGCGGCGGCCGACGGCTACGGGCGTGGCGAGGGCTGCGGCGTGGTCGTGCTCAAGCGGCTGTCCGACGCCCGGCGCGACGGCGACCGTGTCCTCGCGCTCGTCATCGGCAGCGCCGTCAACCAGGACGGGCACACCAACGGCATCATGGCCCCGTGCGGCGAGGCCCAGGAGCACGTCATGGCCAGGGCGTGCCGCCAGGCGGGCATCGAGCCGGGCACGGTCGACTACGTCGAGGCGCACGGCACCGGCACCAGGCTCGGCGACCCGCTGGAGGCGGGCGCCCTGTCCCGCGTGTACGGCGCGCCGCGGCCCCCCGGCGACCCGTGCCTCATCGGCTCGGTCAAGTCGAACATCGGCCACCTCGAAGGCGCGGCCGGCATCGCCGGCGTCATCAAGGCGGTGCTCGCCCTGCACCGCGGCGAGATCCCGCCGAGCGTGCTCACCACCCTGAACCCGGCCGTCGCGTGGGAGACCTCCGGCCTGCGCGTGCTGACCGAGCGGTCGCCCTGGCCCTCGCGTGAGCATCCGCGCCGGGCGGGCGTGTCCAGCTTCGGGTACGGCGGCACGGTCGCGCACATCGTGCTGGAGCAGGCCCCTCCTGCCCAGGACGAGCCCATGGGAGAGGAGGCGGGAGAGCGGCTGTTCCCGCTGTCGGCCTCCTCCGAACAGGCGCTGCGGGATTACGCCGGCAGGCTCGCCGACCACCTCGCCGACCACCCCGCCGACGACATCGCCAAGGGGCTCGATCTGGTGTCGGTGGGGCACACGCTGGCGTTGCGCCGCACCCACCTGCCCCGCCGCGCCGTCGTCGCCGCGGCCGGCCGGGACGACCTGGTCGCCCACCTGCGCCGGCTCGCCCAGGACGCCCCCGCGGAAGCCGTCGTCACCGGCGACGTGCTGCCCGACCCCGGCCCCGGGCCGGTCTGGGTCTTCTCCGGGCAGGGCTGCCAGTGGCGGGGGATGGGGCGGGAGCTGCTGGCCGAGCCGGAGTTCGCGGCCCTCGTGGACGAGGTGGAGCCGATCTTCGCCGCGGAGATCGGCTTCTCACCCCGCCAGGTCCTCACCGACGGGGACCTCGGCACGATCGACCGCGTCCAGACCATGATCTTCGTGATGCAGCTCGGCCTGGCCAGGCTGTGGAGCGCGCACGGGGTCACCCCGGCCGCCGTCATCGGCCACTCCGTCGGCGAGCTCGCCGCGGCGGTGACGGCCGGCGCGATGAGCGTCGCCGACGGCGCCCGCCTCATCTGCCGCCGCTCCAAGCTGCTGCGCCGGGCCGAGGGCAAGGGCGCCATGGTGATGGCCGGCCTGTCCTTCGAGGAGGCGGCCGAGCGGCTGGCCGGGCGCAGCGACCTGGTGGCCGCGATCGCGTCGGCGCCCGGCTCGACCGTGCTGTCCGGCGACGTCGCCGCCGTCGAGGAGGTCGTGAACGACTGGCCGGCCGAGGGCATCATGGTGCGCCGGGTCGCCTCCGACGTCGCCTTCCACAGCCCGCAGATGGAGCCGCTGGCCGCCGAGCTGGCCGCCGCCACCGCCGACCTCGCGCTCGGCGCGCCACGCCTGCCCATGTACACGACGGCGCTGCCCGACCCCCGCTCGACGCCCGTCCTGGACGGCGCGTACTGGGCGGCGAACCTGCGCGACCCGGTGCGGCTCGCCGCGGCGACCACCGCCGCGGCTCAGGACGGCCACCGCGTGTTCCTGGAGATCTCCCCGCACCCCGTGGTCGCGCACTCCCTCACCGAGACGTTGTCCGAGCACGGGTTCGAGGACGTGTTCGTCGGCACGACCCTGCGCCGCAACCAGCCCGAGCGCGCCACGTTCCACCTCGCCGTCGGCACGGCGCACTGCCACGGCGTCGCGGTGGACTGGAGCCGGCTCCAGCCGCACGGCGGCCTGGCCGACCTGCCGCCGTACGCCTGGCAGCACCGCCGCCACTGGCGCGAGCTGCCGGCCGGTGACGGCAACCGCGGGCACGACGTGCGCTCCCACACCCTGCTCGGCGCCGTGACGGCCCTCGCCGGCAGCCGCACCAGGGCGTGGCGGACCAGCCTGGAGGACGCCAACCGGCCCTACCCGGGCAGCCACGCGCTCAACGGGGTCGAGATCGTGCCCGCCGCCGTCCTCATCAACACGTTCCTGCGCGCGGCCGGGGAGGAGGGGGAGGACGTCACGCTCACCGGCGTCGAGATGACGCACCCGCTGATGACCGCCGAACGCCGGCAGATCCAGGTCGTGCACGAGCCCCCGGTGGTGCGGCTCGCCGCCCGCACCCCCGCCGCGCCCGGCGAGCCGGAGCCCGCCTGGCTGGTGCACGCCACCGCGGACGTGGCCGCGCCCCGCCAGGTCAAGCCCGACGTGCTGCCGGACGCCCCAGGGCTCGCCCCCCTCGACCCCGGCTACGTGCACCGGCGGCTGGCCGCCGTCGGCGTGCCCTCGACGGGCTTCGACTGGACGATCGCAACGCTGCTCGGCGGGGACGGCGCGCTGCGCGCCACCGTCCACACCGTCGCCGCTGGGGAGCCGGGGAGCTGGGCGCCGGCGCTGGACGCGGCGATGTCCGTGGCGCCCTGCGTGTTCCCCGGCGAGCCGGTGCTGCGCATGGTCGTGCACATCGGCGAGGTGGTGCTGACCGGGACGCCGCCCTCCACCGTGGTCGTCGACGCCGCCGTGGACCCGGCCGCCCCCGACACCGTGCGGGCGCTGCTGGCCGACGTGGACGGCCGCGTCGTGGGGCACCTGACCGGGCTGCGCTACCCGGTCATCGACGCGCCCGCCCCCGACGAAGAGGAGCAGCGCGGGCCGGTGGGCGCGTTCGCCGGCCTGACGCTCGCCGACGTGCGCGACCGCGTCCTGCCCGAGGTCCGCGCGGAGATCGCGGCCGTGATGCGGCTGGACCCCGGCGACCTGGCCGTCCGGCGCCCGCTGGTCGAGCAGGGGCTCGACTCCGTGATGACCGTCATGGTGCGGCGCCGCCTGGACACGCGCTTCGGCTGCCGCCTGCCCGCGACCCTGCTGTGGCAGCAGCCCACCATCCTGGCGATCGCGGAGCACCTGGGGGGCCTGCTCGCCGGGGTGACGGCGGAGCCCGAGCCCGCGATCGGCGGGTGACGTCCCTGCAACGAGATCCGGCCGCCGGGCGATCACCTGAAGGGGCGCACCACTGGCGCGAGGACGGCCACCGTCCGACGATGGTGGCCACCGCGTACGGAAGGTGATCGCGTGACCCAGCCTGCAACGGTGACCGGCCCGGGGCGGACTCCCGCGTGGCGCTACGCCATCGGCATGTTCGGCACCTCGATCCCGATCAACATGATCAAAGGGTCGATGATCCTCTACTACGTCGACATCCTCGGGCTCGACGTCCGCGCGTACGGCGCCGTCATGGTGATCTACGCGATCATCGACGCCCTCGACAACCCGCTGCTCGGCCACCTGTCCGACCGCACCCGCACCCGGTTCGGCCGGCGCCGCCCCTGGCTGCTCGTCGGCGCGCCGATGCTGTCCGCGTGCATGATCGCGTTCTTCTCCGCGCCGGCGTCGCTCGAAGGCGCCGGCCTGGTGCTGTGGTTCGCGGTGTTCGCGATCCTGTGCGAGGCTTTCGACTCGATGCTGAACGCGAACTACGGCGCGCTGCTGCCCGAGCTGTACCCGCGCGAGCGTGACCGCGCCGTCGCCAACAGCCTGCGCCAGGGCTTCCAGCTCGTCGCCCTCGTGATCTCCCTCGCCGTCACCCCGCTGCTGACCACGGAGGTCTTCGGCACCGAACGCTCCACCCAGGGCTTCCAGACCACCGCGATCGTCTACGGCGCGGTCGCGCTCGCCGTGATCGTGTTCATGGCGCTCAGCGCGCGCGAAAGGCCCCGCTACGCCACCCGCGAGCGGCCCCGGCTGCTGCCCAGCGTCTGGTCGATCGTGCGCAACCCCCTGTTCTGGACGGTCGGCCTCACCGGCGCCTGCTACGGCATCGCCATGGCGCTCGTGCTGTCCGGCATCCAGCTCTACGTGCGCTACTCGCTCGGCCTCCCCGTCGTGAACGCCCTCTACCTCCAGGGCGTCGTCATCCTCGTCTCGGCCGCCGGCCTCGTGGCCTGGACGCGCGTCGTCGCCCGCCGCGGCGCCCTGTGGACGTGGCGGATCGCCTTCGCCGTCCTCGCGGTCAGCTTCGCCGGCCTGTTCCTCGCCACCGACCTGGCCACCGGCATCGCCGCCGGCGTGCTCGTCGGCGCCGGCTGGTCGGGCATGCTCGCCACCAACGACCTCATCGTCGCCCGGGTCCTGGACGTGGACGCGTCCCGCAACGGCGAGCACCGCGAAGGGCTCTTCCTGTCCGCGTTCGGCTTCTTCTCCCGCCTCAACGGCGTCGTGACCGGCCTCGCGCTCACCTCGCTCGGCCTGCTCTTCGGCTACAACTCGGGCACCGACCCCGGCGCCGATCCCGGGCTGGCGTTCCGCGTGTACCTATGCGGCTACCCGTTCGTGCTGACGGCGATCGGCGCGATCGCGGCCCGCCTCATCACGGTGCCCATCGAGACCCCGCCCGAGGCCGCCGAACCGGCCGGCGGGAGCGCGGCGGAGCGTCCCCGATGAGCCGCCGGCTCGTGATCACCGCCGACGACCTCGGCAGGGAGCCGGGCACCACCGAGGTCATCGTCGCCCTGCTCGCCGAAGGGCACATCTCCGCCACGACGCTCATCTGTGTCTCCCCGGAAGCGGAGCGGGCCGCCGCCCAGGTGCGCCGGACGGGCGTCGTTCCACGGCTGCACGTGACGCTCACCAGCGAGGGCGGCCTGCCGCGCTGGCGTCCCCTCACCCCAGGGGCCACGCTCACCGATCCCGACGGGATGCTCACCGACGACCCGTTCGTGCTCGGCGCCCGCGGCCAGGCCGCGGACGTCATCGCGGAGGCGGACGCGCAGCTCCGCTGGATGCGCGCGCACGACCTGGCCCCCGAGGCGGCCGACTCCCACGCCGGCACCCTGTACGGCCTGCACGGCAGGTCGTGGCTGGCCGAGACGCTCGGCTGGTGCGCCCGCCACGGCTTGGCCTTCCGCCTGCCCCGCGACCCGGAGCCGTACTTCGGCGGGCCACTCCCGCCCCCGCTCGCCGCCGCCCACGAACGCGCCGTCGCGCACGCCGACGCCCTCGGCGTGCCCATCCCGCGCACGATCGCGACCAACCGGCGCACGGCCCGCGACCTCGGCGGCTACGAGCGGCTGCGCGACGACTACCTCCGCCGCCTCGCCGCCCTGCCCGAGGGCACCAGCGAGCTGTTCCTCCACCCGTCCCGCGAGGACGCCGTCACAGGCCCCGACGGGGTCGTGCGGACGTGGGAGACGCGGCTGCTGCGCGACCCCGTCTGGCACAAGGCCCTCGACGGCGAGGACATCGAGGTCGTCGCGGGCTGGTGGCACTGAACAGGGCGCCGAGCCCTTCGCTCAGCCGAGTTCGGCCAGGTCGTCCTCGCTCAGCTTCAGGGCGGCGGCGGCCACGTTCTCCTCCAGGTGGCTCAGCGAGCCGGTGCCCGGGATGAGCAGGATGTTCGGGGACCTGGCCAGCAGCCAGGCCAGCGCCACCTGCGGCACGGTCGCGCCGTGCCGGGCGGCGACCGCATCCAGGCGCTCGGCCGTGACCGGCTGGAAGCCGCCGTCCGGGAAGAACGGCACGTAGGCGATCCCGGCTTGCGCGCAGGCGTCCACGAGCGGGTCGTCGTCGCGGCAGGCCACGTTGTACAGGTTCTGGACGCAGGCGATCGGCGCGATCTCGCGGGCCTCGGCGAACTCGGCGGCCGTCACGTTGGAGACGCCCAGGTGGCGGATCAGGCCCTCCTCGCGCAGCGCGAGCAGGGTCTCCAGCGGCCCGGCCAGGGAGGTCTCGCCGCGGTCGAGATCGCCCATCCGCAGGTTCACCACGTCGAGGCGGTCCACGCCCAGCGAGCGCAGGTTCGCCTCGACGCCGCGGCGCAGGCCGTCGGGGGTCAGGCCCCTCTTCTCCGAGGCGGGCAGCCCGATGTCGGCGCCCTCCACCAGCGCGCCCACCTTCGTCACGATCACCAGATCGTCCGGGTACGGGTGCAGCGCCTGCCTGATCAGCTCGTTGGCCGCCACCCCGTCGCGCGC
The DNA here is from genome assembly GCF_012034275.1 of Nonomuraea composti. NCBI lineage: Bacteria > Bacillati > Actinomycetota > Actinomycetes > Streptosporangiales > Streptosporangiaceae > Nonomuraea > Nonomuraea composti. The sequence continues at coordinate 87,580 of NZ_JAATEP010000033.1, forward strand.
GTAGTAGTGCGAGGTGTCGATGTGGTTCACGCCCAGCTCCACGGCCCGGCGCAGCACGGCCAGGGCCGTCTCGCGGTCGGGCCGGTCGCCCCGTGGCCAGCCGGTCAGCTTCATCGCGCCGTAGCCGACCCGCGCGACGCTCAGGTCGCCGCCCAAAGCCCATCGTTCAGTCGTCACGACCCTCCACCGTAGACCCTGGGGAGGGTCCTGGACACGGGGTGACACGACGGCGGCCACGGGGCGGGCGTGCCGCTCACGCCGATCAGGTTGCCCTCCGGGTCGGTGAAGCGGCCGACGACGGGCACCAGAACTCATCGGTGCAAACTTGATCAATTCCTTAACGGGGCACGTGGCGTCACAAGTGATCATCTATTGCCGCATCGGCGACGCTGGGTGACAGACCCCTCTGATCTGTCGCCGTACCGACCAAGGAGTCATTGTGCGCATCCGCGTCCTCGCCGTCGCTCTCGGCGCCGTCCTGCTCGCCGGCCCCGCCGCCGCCGATGTCCCCGACCTGGCTGACCCGACCGACCTGACCGACCTGAACGACCTGAGCGACCTGACCGACCTGAGCGACGTGGCCGTCCCGGAGGCCGGCGCGCCCGGAGGCGACCCGGGAAAGTTCTGCATCACTGTCCCGGTGGGCGCGATGGCGCAGGCCTTCAACTCCTTCGTCGCGAGCTTCGCCGCCGCCGCCAGCACGGCCGCCGCGAGCACGGCCGCCGCGAGCACGGCTGCCGCGAGCACGGCTGCCGCGAGCACGGCTGCCGCGAGCACGGCTGCCGCGAGCACCGCCTCCACGAGCACGGCCTCCACGAGCACGGCCTCCACGAGTGGCACTGCGCCGAACGCCGCCGCCACAGGTGCGGCGGCCGGGCCCGCCCTGCCCCAGAGCGTGCTCGTCCTCCAGGCCGCCCCCTGCTGAAGGCCGGCGCCCGAGCGCCACGGTGAGTCACGATAGAGTCACTGTCCGTCCAGTGAACGGAAAAGACCCGCACATGCACACCATCACCGCCGCCGCCGCGCGGACCACCGCCTGGCGGTGGCCCGTCATCCTGCTCGGCATCTCCGGCCTGCGGCTGGACCGTGGCACCCGCCACCGCCCGGCCCGCCTGCTCCTGTTCGTCCTGACGGCCGCCCTGTACTACTTGCTCACCCCCGTCCTGACGACCCCGGCGGTCGCGACCGCCTACGCCGCGACGGTCTGGGTGCTGTACTACGGCGGCCTGAGCCTGACCCTGGGCGGCCCCGGCCGCACGGCCCTCATCGCCCGCTTCGGCGAGGACCGCGCCTACGGCCTGTACGAGGTCGCCCTGGGCGTGCTGTTCATGAACCAGGGCTTCGCGCAGGCCGTCGTCATCCACGCCTACGGTGACAGCCTGCCCGCCGCCGTCCCGTCCTGGGCCGCGTACGCCGCCGGGGCGGCCCTCATGGCGGTGGGCACGTTCTACAAACTGTGGGCGGCCCGCACGGCCGGCCTGGACACGTACTACTGCCGGGACATGTTCATGGGCCGCCTGCTCGGGGACACGAGCGAGCTGGTCGTCGCCGGCCCCTACCGCCACCTGCGCAACCCCATGTACGGGGCCGGCAACCTGCACGCCTACGGGTGGGCGCTGTGGTCGCACTCGCTGGAGGGCCTGGCCGTGGCGGCGGCCTTCCAGCTCGGCATCTACCTCTTCTACCACCTGTGCGAGCGCCCCTTCATCGAGCGCGCGTACGTCAGGAAATGAAGGTGATCTTGCCGGTGCCGTGGACGGCGCCGAGCCCCTTGGTGGCGCAGACGCTGACGTCGGAGGTGGGCGTGGCGGTGCCGACCACGTTCGCCCCGGCCAGCGCCCCCTTGGTGACCCGCCCGCCGAGCAGCATGTCGCCGGGGTTGTAACCGGCCACCTTCTGCACCGACGGCCGCACGGTGGACACGCCCGTGCGGGTGCCGTCCGCGCCGTACCAGGTGATGGTGCCCTTGCCGTGCACGTCCCGCACGCCGGCGCACGAGGCGCGGCCGGTGCTGCGCACGGACATCACGCCCGTGCGCAGGTTGGCCGCCGCCGGCGTGGACGAGGTGCAGCCGGTCAGCACGATGCCGGCCTGGGCCGTCACGGTGCGGGGCATCAGCTTGACCGGCGGGGTGAACGTGATCGGGCGCTCCGAGGTGGTGGACACCTGGCAGGTGAGCAGCGTCTGCTGCACGGTCACCCCAGAAGTGGAAGCGGAGGCGGGGGCGGGGACGGCGGTCATCACCACCGCGACGGCCGCGGCCACCAGCGGGCGGGCGGTCATCAGCGGGCGAGCGGCCGTGAGCGGGCGGACGGGCATGGGCAGGCGTGCGGGCATGAGCGGGCGTGCGGGCATGAGCGGGTGAACGGGCATGTCATCTCCTCGTACTGGCCGTGATCGGCGCGCTGCTGATCCTGCTCAGGCGCGCCCACGACAGAACCGAGCATGATCTGCGGCGGCCCGGGCGAACCGCGTCCCGGCAAAACTTGATCAACTCCTTAACGGCGGACGACGTGCCACAAGAGATCATCTATCGCCCTATCGGCGACGCTGGGTGACACGAGCGCTGACGACGTCTCGGAGGAAGGAGCTCGCTGTGAGCGACGAAGACATCGTGACCGTGGTGCGCGAGCGCTGCGCGAAGATCTTGAAGGTCGATCCGGCCCGGGTCACCGAGGACGCGCTGCTGCGCGAGGACCTGGACGCCGACAGCCTCGACCTGGCCGAGCTCCACGTCGCCCTGGAGGACACGTGGGGCCCGCTGCCCCGCGAGACCCTCGCCGACGTACGGACCGTCGGGGACGTGCTCGCCAAGGCCCGCCTGCTGCTGCTGAGCGAGCCGGCGTGAACCGTTCGCGCGCCCGCGTCGCGGTGACCGGGCTGGGCGTCCGGACCCCGGCCGGCGCCCACCCCAAGGAGCTGTGGAACGCGCTGCTCGCCGGCCGCTCCACCGCCCGTCCGATCACCTCGTTCGACACCGAGGGGCTCGGCGTCGGGTTCGCCTGCCAGATCACCGGCTTCGACACCTCGGCGTACCTGACGCCCAAGCAGGCGTCGCGGCTCGACCGGGTGGCCCAGCTCGCGCTGTGCGCCGCCACCGACGCCCTGACGGACGCCTTCCCCGACGCCTCCCACCTCGACGGCCCCACCGGGACCCCGCCGCACCGGCGAGGAGTGGTGACCGGCACCGGCTTCGGCGGCAGGATGTCCGACGAGGCGGTCATGCTCGCCGGCCGGCACCCCGAACGCGGCAACCCCGGCCCCCTCCACGTGCCGATGATCATGCACAATTCGGCGGCGGCCGCGATCGGCATCCAGCACCGCGTCCAGGGCCCCAGCCTGTCGGTCGAGACGGCCTGCGCCTCCGGCTCCCACGCCATCGGCGAGGCGGCCCGCCTCGTCCGCGACGGCTCCGCCGACCTGGTCATCGCCGGCGGCGCGGACGCCTGCGTCACGCCGACCGTGCTGCTCGCCTTCCACCGCTGCCAGGCCCTGTCGCAGCGCAACGACGCGCCAGAACGCGCCAGCCGGCCCTTCGACCGCGACCGCGACGGGTTCGTCCTGGCCGAGGGCGCCGCCTTCCTCATCCTGGAGAACCTCGACCACGCCCTGCGCCGCGACGCCCGCATCTACGCCGAGCTCACCGGCTACGCCTCCACCTCCGACGCCCACCACCTCACCGCGCCGCCGCCGCACGGCGAGGGCGCCGCCCGCTGCATGCGCGCCGCGCTGGCCGACGCCCGCCTGGCACCGTACGAGATCGCGCACGTCAACGCGCACGGCACCGGCACGCCGCTCAACGACGTGGCCGAAGCCCAGGCGATCAACGAGGTGTTCGGCCCCGCCCGGGTGCCCGTCACCTCCATCAAGGGCGTCACCGGGCACGCCATCGCCGGCGCCGGCGCCATCGAGGCGGTCGCCGCCGTCCTCGCGCTGAACGAACGGGTCATCCCGCCCACCGCCAACCTCGACCACCTGGACCCTCGGTGCGACGTCGACGTCGTCAGCCGGGTCCGGCCCATGCCGCCGGGGCCGGTGATGTCCAACTCGTTCGGCTTCGGCGGCCACAACGCCACGCTCGTCTTCTCGCCGCACTGACTCTCGCCATCCGCTTTCCGACACCTTGATTTCCGACACCTTGACGAAGGACTCATCGTGCGTATCTCCGCCACCGCCGGCCTGCTCGCCGCCGCCCTGATCGCCTGCGCGCCCACCGGCCCGGCCGCCGCCGACGACACTCCCGGCCTCATTCCCTCGGCCGCCGGCCCGGACCGGGTGTGCGTCACCGTGCCCGTGCAGTCGCTGGCCCAGGCCGTCACGAATTTCTTCGCGCCGAGCTCCGCGACGGGAGCGGCCTCCGCGAGCAGCACGGCGCCGGCCGCGACGGCGAGCGCGGCGGCGGGCGCGGCGACGACCGGCATGGCGCCTGGCACGGGGCCCGGCACGACGGCGGCGAGCGGCACGACCTCCGGAGCGGCGCCTGGTGCGGTGCCCGGGGCCGGGACGTCCGAGCCGGCCCCGGGCACCCAGGCCCAGGGAGCGGCGGGGCCCGCGCCGAGGTTCCTCGGCTTCGAGCTGCCCAGGGACGTCCGCGTCCTGGAGGCCGCCTCCTGCTGAGCCCGCGCGAGTCGCTCCTTTCGAGCTGTGGAAGGTGATGCGGTGTGACCACCCCGCTCTTCGACGTCGTGGCCATGACCGAGCACTGGGCCCGCGCCCACCCGGGCACGGTCGCCTGCCACGTGGACCGGCGCCGCCGCCGTCCCGAGACGCTGACGTACGCCCGGCTCGACGAGCTCATCACCCGGGCCGCGAGCAGGTTGTCGCGGGCGGGGCTGACGGCGGGGACGCGGGCCGCCGTGATGATCCCGCCCGGCCGGGAGCTGGTGGCCGTGGTCCTGGCCCTGCTGCGGCTGCGGGCCGTACCCGTCCTGATCGATCCGGGGCTCGGCGCGCGGGCCATCGGCGCGTGCCTCGCGGAGGCGGCCCCGGGGGCGTTCATCGGGGTGCCGCGCGCGCACCTGGCGCGCGCGATGCTGGGCTGGGCGGCCGACAGCGTGCACACCACCGTCACGCTCGCCACCCGCACCCTCTGGCTCACCAGGCCCCGCACGCCGTACGTCCAGGCCGCGGCGGGCCCGGACGCCGACGACCTGGCGCTGATCGCGTTCACCTCCGGCTCGACCGGCCCGCCGAAGGGGGTGCCCTACCGCCACCGGCACCTCACCGGGCAGACCGGCCTGCTGGCCCGGTTGGGCGCGCTGGAGCCGGGCGCGACCGTGTACTCGACGTTCCTGCCGTTCGCGGTGGCGGCGCCGTCGATGGGGTGCGCCGCCGTCATCCCGCGGCTCGACCTGCGCCGCCCGGACCGCACCGACCCGGCCGCCATGGCCCGCTCCATCACCACGAACGGCGTGCGCGGCCTGTTCGCCGCGCCCGCCCTGCTGGACCGGCTCGCCCGCCACTGCCTGCGCCACGGCCAGGTGCTGGACAGCGTCGAGATCGTGCTCACCGCCGGCGCGCCGCTGCCGTACCCGGTGCTGGACCGCGCCCGGCGGTGCCTGCCCGCGCACGCGGACGTGCGCTCGGTGTACGGCGCGACCGAATGCCTGCTCGTCAGCATGGCGGACGACGCCGAGCTCACCGCCACCGCGCCGGCCACCGCCCGCGGCGCCGGCACCTGCCTGGGCTCCGTCCTGCCGGGGAACGTGGTCCGCGTCATCCGCGTCACCGACGAGCCGATCCCGCACTGGTCGGACGACCTGATGGTGCCGCCCGGCACCGTCGGCGAGATCACCGTGGCCGGCCCCGCGGTCAGCGACCCCTACCTCGCCCGCCCGCACGAGAGCGCCCTGGCCCGCATCGACGACCACGGTGAGCCGGTGCACCGCATGGGCGACCTCGGGTGGCAGGACGAGCAGGGGCGGCTGTGGTTCGCCGGGCGCAAGAGCGAGCGCGTCCGCACCGCCGGCGGCGACCTCTACACCGACCAGGTGGAGCCGATCATCGACGCGCTGCCGGGCGTGCGGCGCAGCGCCCTGGTGGGCGTGGGCCCGCCGGGCGGCCAGCGTCCGGTCCTCTGCGTGGAGTGCGAGCCGGGCACTTCCCGCCGCGAGCGCCGCGACCTCGTCGAACGCGTCCGAGCCCGCGCCATCACCCTCGCCGGCATCGCGGAGGTGCTGCCGCACCGGGGCTTCCCGATGGACGTCCGGCACGCCAGCAAGATCCGCCGCCCCTTCCTCGCCGATTGGGCGGCCCGCCGACTGGGCCGGGAGGAGCGGTGAAGGTCCTGGTGACCGGCGGCGGCGGGTTCCTCGGCCAGGCCGTGTGCCGGCTGCTGGCCGCACGCGGCGACCACGTCTCGGCCCTCAACCGCCGCCACTACCCGGAGCTGGCCGCGCTCGGCGTCGTCCAGCACACCGCCGACGTGCGCGACCCGGATGCCGTACGGGCCGCCGTGGCGGGCCGCGAGGCCGTCGTGCACTGCGCCGCCCTGGCCGGCGTGTGGGGGCCGGCCCGCGCCTACCGCTCGATCAACGTGGCCGGCACCGCGAACGTGATCGACGCCTGCCTGCGCGCCGGCGTCCCCCGCCTGGTGCACACCTCCTCGCCGAGCGTCGTGCACGACGGCCGCGACCTGGAGGGCGTGGACGAGTCGGCCCCCTACGCCCGCCGCTTCCTGGCCTCCTACCCGGCCAGCAAGGCGATCGCCGAGCGGCTCGTCCTGGCCGCGAACGGCGACCGGCTCGCCACCGTCGCGCTGCGCCCGCACCTCATCTGGGGGCCCGGCGACCCGCACTTCCTGCCGCGCCTCGTCGCGGCGGCCCGCCGCGGCCGGCTGATCCTGCCGCGCGCGCCCGGCAAACGCATCGACACGGTGTACGTGGACAACGCCGCCGAGGCCCACCTGCTGGCCCTGGACGCGCTCACTCCCGGCTCGCCCGCCGCCGGCCGCGCCTACTTCATCACCCAGGACGCGCCCGCCCCGGCCGTCTCCTGGGTCAACGCCCTGCTGGCCGCCGCCGGTGCGCCGCCGGTGACGCGGCTCGTCCCGGCCCGCCTCGCCCGCGCCACGGCCGTGGCCGTCGAGCACGCCTACCGGCTCGCCGCCGTACGGTCGGAGCCGCCGCTCACCCGGCTGGCCGCCGTCCAGGCGACGACCTCGCACTGGTTCGACCTGACGGCCGCCCGCCGCGACCTGGGGTACGAGCCGCGCGTCAGCACGGCGGAGGGCCTGGCCAGGCTCACCGCCCACCTGTCCGGCACCCCAGGACGCACGCCCGGAGCCCTGGGACACGCCCCCGGATCACCGTCCCGCACGGCCGTCGGCGCGCTGAGGTCCTGATGTCCGGACACCTCCGCCCCGGTGGCGGCACGCGCCTGCCCGGCTACCCCTTCGACTCGCGCTGGTTCGTCCACGACGGCCTGCGCCGTCACTACCTGGACGAGGGCGACCCGGCCGGCGCGCCCGTGCTCATGCTCCACGGCAACCCGTCGTGGAGCTACCTGTGGCGCCGGCTGATCACGGCGTTGCGCGGCGAGCACCGCTGCGTCGCGCCCGACCACCTCGGTATGGGCCGGTCGGACAAACCCGCCCAGGACCGCTACCCCTTCACCCTGGCCTCCCGCGTGGACGACCTCGACGCGCTCACCGACCACCTCATCGCCGAGCGGGCCGCCCCCGAGCGCGGCTGGACGCTCGTCGTGCACGACTGGGGCGGCCCCATCGGCCTGGCCTGGGCCGCCCGCCATCCCGGCCGTGTAACCAGGCTGGTCGTGCTCAACTCGGCCGCCTTCCCCAACCCGCACGGCCCCCGGGTACGCCCGGCGCTGCGGCTGCCGTTCTGGCTGCTGCGTGAGACGCGGCTGGGCGAGCGCCTGTTCCTGCGCCATCACGCCTTCGCCCGGTTGGCCACGCTGCCGCCGTTCGGGGTCCGCGGGCGGCTGCCGGGTGAGGTGCGGGCGGCCTTCCTGGCGCCGGACGACGGGCAGGGGCACCGGGTGGCCGTCCGGCGGTTCGTCCAGGACATCCCGCTCGGGCCCGCAGATCCGTCCTGGCCGCTGCTGCTGCGGGCGGAGGAGGGGCTGGGCGCGTTCGCGGACCGGCCGGTGCTGATCGGCTGGGGGCTGCGTGACCCGGTCTTCGACCCGGTCATGCTGCGCGAGTGGCGGCACCGCCTGCCCCGCGCCCAGGTCCACGTCTACCCGCGGGCCGGCCACTACGTGCTGGAGGACGCGCACGACCGGCTCGTGCCCGCCATCACCGCCTTCTTGAGAGGCTGAGCCGGGGCAGCCACCAGTTGCCCCGCCCCAGCAGCCGCATCAGGCTGGGGACGAGCACCATCCGGATGATCGTGGCGTCCAGCACGATCGCCGCCGCCACCGCGAACCCGCCCTGCTGGAAGTCCAGCCGCCGGGTCAGCATCAGCCCGCCGAACGTGACGGCCATGATCGCGGCGGCCAGCGTGATGGGCCGCGCCGTGTGCCGCAGCCCGTGCAGGACGGCGGCGGTGTTGTCGCCGCTGCGGCGGTAGTGCTCGGCGATGCGGTGCACGAGGAAGACCTCGTAGTCGAGCGACAGCCCGAACACGATGGTGAACACGATCAACGGCAGCAACGCGTTGATGTCGGCGCCCGCGCCGCCCAGATCCTGGAAGACGACGGTGAGCAGGCCGAAGGCGGCGCAGACGCACAGCACGTTCATGGCGACCGCCTTGACCGGGATCAGGAGACTTCTGAACGTGACCATCAGCAGCACGAACGACGCCAGCAGCACCACCGCCAGCACCTGCCAGAGTCCGTTCACCGCGCCCGCGGCCAGGTCGCCGAGCCGCGCCGCGGGCCCGACGGCCAGCACCGGCTGACCGGCCGGAAGCAGCCGGGCGGCCAGCGCGTGCAGGTCCCGCTGGAAGCCGGCCGCCGCCGCGCCGTCCGGCGGGCAGCGGTCGGCGACCAGCATCACGGTCAGGTCCCTGCCGTTGTCCAGGACGGTCGCCATCGTGACTCTTGGGTCGGCCTTCAGGGCCTGCTGGAACGCGAACGTGTCCACGGGCGTGGCCCGGCCGGGATGCGGCAGGGCGACGGTCGTCAGCCCCGCCACGCCGTCCCCCTCCAGCCCGGCCAGCCCGGCGCCGATGTCGGTGCCCGCGAGCGCCGGCCGGTCGTAGTGCAGCCCCATCCGCAGGTGCAGCACCGGCAACGCGGCCAGCGCCAGCACGGCCACGGCGGCGAGGGCGTACCGTCCTGGCCTGCGCATCATCCGCTCGGCCCCCCGCACCCACCCGGCCCGCCCGCCGCCCCGCCACGCCTCCGCACGCCACTTCGGGGCGGCACCTCGCCACGAGCGGGCAGCTCGCCACGGCACGGTGCCACGGCCGGGCCGGTGCCAGGGCAGCGTGCCCCACTCCAGCCGGTGATCCAGCCGGGACAGCAGCGCCGGCCCCAGCGTCAGCGCCGCCGCCAGCGTGACGAACGCGGCCAGCATCCCGGCCAGCGCCAGCGAGTGCGCCCACGGCACACCGACGACCAGCAGCGGGCAGGACGTGACGGCGATGGCGGCGGCGCACCAGGTGACGGTGCTGCCCGCGGTGGCGGCGGCCCGCCCGGCGGCGATCGCGGGCGCCAGGCCGGCGCGCCGGGCCTGGCGGTAACGCAGCAGGATGAGCAGCGCGTAGTCGAGCCCCAGCCCCAGCGACATGGTGACGGTGTAGGTCAGCATGGTCGAGTCGACGGGCGCCAGCGCGGCCGCCACCGCGAGCGCGCCCATACCCGTCAGGATCGCCGCGCCCCCGACCACCAGCGGCACCGCCGCCGCGCCCACCGCGCCGAGCCCGAGCACCAGCAGCAGCGCCGCCACCGGGACGGTCATGGCCTCCATCGACCGCAGATCGGCCAGGTCGGCGTGCGCGAGCTGGGCGAAGGCCCGGCTGACGCCCAGGATCGTCACGGTGACCGCCCCCGCCGACGCCTCCTGCGCGGCCTGCCGCGCGGTCGCGAGCTGGGCCGGCAGGTTCCGCTGCCGGGCCAGCTCGTCACCGTGCACGCCCGCCAGCACATACGCGTGCCGGGGACGCCGGCCACCGCTCTCCGGCAGGGGCAGCATCGCGCCGACGTCCGGCCGGGCGGCCAGGGCCTCCACGGTCGCGGCGATGGCCCGCTGGTAGCGGGGGTCGTCCGCGTTCAGTGTCGGAGAGCCGAACGCCAGCATCACCTGCTCGCTCCCCAGCTCGGGAAACCCGCGCGCGACCACCGCCGCGGCGGCCGCGGACGGCGAGCCGGGCACCTCCAGGGAGGGCGGGGCGAGCCGCTGCGTGAGGCCGGGCAGCAGCAGCGCCGCCCCGCCCGCCAGGAGCAGCCACACCGCGATGATCAGCCGCCCGCCCGGCCCGGCCGCCCACCGGCCCAGCCGGTCGAGCAGGCCGGAGCCGCCGGCGAGGCCGTCCTGCCAGGCGCGCGGCCCGGCGGGGGAGAGGCCGGCCGTCACGGTGTCACGACGAGCACTGACGCGCACGAGGTCCTCCTACGGCTTCGGGGCGCCCGCTCGCGACCCGGTTCGCGACGAGACGGGCAAGGTCGGTGCCGCCGCGGCGGCGTTCACCAGCGCAGCAGCACCGTGCCCGAGCTGAGCCCGCTGGCCACGCCCACCAGGGCGACGAGGTCGCCACGCTTGAGCCGCCCCTCGCGCTCGGCCAGATGGAGCTGCATCGGCAGCGTGGACGCGGCCAGGTTGCCGTGCTCGGCGACCGTCTCCTCGGCCTTGTCGCGGGGCAGGTCCAGCAGGTCGCACAGCCAGTACAGGGCCGCCAGCGACGGCTGGTGCGCGCACACCACGGCCACGTCCTCCCAGCCGAGCCCGCGCTCGGCCAGCGGCTGCCGCAGCACGCCCAGGTCGAGCTTCTGCACCCCGATGGCCAGCGACACCGGATCGATGGTGAACGGCCCGGGACGGAACCCACCGGAGGCGTCCCGTACGAACGGCATGATGGAGGCTTCCCAGTACGCCGAGTTCGCCCCGAACCGGTGCCCGAGCACGCCCGGCGTGGCGCTCGACTCCAGCAGCAGCGCCGAGCCCGAGTCCGACACCGTATAGGACGGGATCGCCGGCTCGAAGTCCTCCTGCGACGCCAGCCGCCACTGGATGCTCGACGTGACCACCTCGCCGCAGACGATGAGCACCGTGCGGTGGTCGCCGCCGGTGATGAGCGCGTCCGCGAGATGGATCGCCCGCAGGACGCCGTTGCACGCGTCCCGCACGTCGAACACCGGGCAGGCGGCCCCCAGCTTGGCCGCCACGATGTGCGCCGTCGCCGGCTCGACGGCGTCGCCCGACACCCCCGCGTGGATGATCAGGTCGATGGACGGCGGCGTGTGCCCGGTCCGCCGCAGCAGCCGCCGGGCCGCCGCCACCGCGAGGTCCGACGCCATGGTGTGCGGCGGCGCGACGTGGCGCCGCCGCACGCCGCTGTGCCGCTCGATCAGCCCGCGCGGCACGCGCAGGCCGGGATTGCGCTCGGCCAGCAGGTCTTCGAGCCGCGGCGTCGTGAGGCTTTCATCCGGTACGTGCACCGCCACCCCGGCCACCCGCGAGTACCGTGACCGGCTCATGACGGCTCGCCCCCGAGCCGCACGGATTGCCGATAGAGCATCCTAAGTCCGCCTTTCCTGGGCAACAGGCGCTCACGATAAGCAAGATCCCGGCGGCGGACCTAGCTGAACCGCCGAGGCCACGGCCTTGCTTGCCGGGCCTTGACCAGCGGCGTCCGCCCGAGCCCGCGAGTGTGGCGGCGGCGCCCCTATGCCGCGCCGCCGCCCCGTTCTAAGGTGGGCGCTTCCCCGGCCCTTGAGGGAGGGTCCCGTGATCGACCCGCAGACCGTCGCCCAGTACGACCTGCCCGGCCACCTCAGAGCCGTGCCCGACGAGATCGACGCCACCGGCCTGCCCGTGACCGGCGCGCTGCCGCCCGAGCTCGACGGCCGCTACCTGCGCAACGGCCCCAACCCCCTGCCGGGGCAGCGCAGCGGCCACCTCCAGGCGGGCCACGGCATGCTGCACGGCGTACGGCTGAGCGGCGGCCGCGCCGAGTGGTACCGCAACCGGTGGGTACGCACCGGAGCCTTCCACGGCAGGCCGTTCGTCACGCCCGACGGCCGCGTGGACCTGGCCTCCACCTCCGCCAACACCCACGTGATGGCGCACGCCGACCGCGTCTACGCCCTCGTCGAGGTCGGCCTGCCGTACGAGGTGACGCCCGACCTCGGCACCGTCGGCCCCTGCGACTTCGGCGGCCGGCTCACCACCGCCATGACCGCCCACCCCAAGCGCGATCCCGCCACCGGCGAGCTGCACTTCTTCGGCTACGGCTTCCGCCCGCCCTACCTCACCTACCACCGCCTCGACGCCAAGGGCGAGCTCGTCCACAGCAGGGAGGTGCCGGTGCGGGCGGGCACGATGATGCACGACTTCGCCGTCACCGAGCACCACGTCGTCTGGCTCGACCTGCCCATGACCTTCCAGCTCGCGCTGGCCGGGCAGGGCATGCCGTACGGCTGGGACGACGCCCACGGCGCCCGCCTCGGCCTGATGCGCCACGACCGGCCCGGCGCGCAGGTGACCTGGTTCGACATCGAGCCGTGCTGGATCTTCCACGTCGGCAACGCCCACGAGGACGCCACCGGGCGGGTGCTGATGGACGCCGTCCGCTACTCGCCGCAGGAGTGGACCGCGCTGTGGGCGCTGCTGTCACGCGACGACGCCTCGCGCGGCTTCGTCCCGTCGGACCCGGCGGTCGGCCGCGCCCGCCTGCACCGCTGGACCCTCGACCCGGCCACCGGCACCGCCACCGAGCAGCCGCTCGACGACCGCGTCGTGGAGTTTCCCACCATCGACGACGACGTGACCGGGCGGCGCTCCCGCTACCTCTACACCGTCTCCGGCAGCGAGCCGCGCAGCCGCGACCACTGCGCCGTCGTCAAGTACGACCTCGACACCGGCGCCTGCGACGTGCACGAGCTCGACGAGGACACGATGGTGGGGGAGGCCGTGTTCGTGCCGGCGGCGCAGGGGCCGCGCCAGGAGGACGACGGCTGGCTCATGACCATCACCACCCGCCGCGACGGCTCCGCCTCGCAACTCCTGGTGCTCGACGCCACGCACGTGCGGGGCGGGCCTGTGGCGTCGGTGGACCTGCCGCGCGGCGTCCCGACCGGCTTCCACGGCTCCTGGATCCCGGACCGCCGCCCCTAGGGTCGCCTCCGCAGGGGTCTGGAGTCCTCCTCGGGGGGAGGACCCGGGTCACTGCCCGGCCCGACCAAGATCGTCCTTTCGGCCGACGCCGGGCGGGCCCGCGCGTTCCTAGTCTGCACGCATGAGATTTCCCCGCAGCGTGTTGCCCGCGATGCTGCTCGCGGCACTGGCGGCGGCGGCCGGCCGGCCGGAGGCGGACGTGCTGCCCCCGCCGCCCGCGCTCACCGGCCAGGCGCTGCAGGAGCGGTACGCGGCCGGCGACCGGCCGGGGCGGCAGTTCCTGGCGATCAGCCACAAGGGCGACGGGCAGGCGATCGAGGTGGTGGGCGACCTGGCGACGGCCCGCACGGTCGTCGTCTACGTGCCGGGGTCGGGACAGAGCCTCGGCTCGTTCGACTCCTCCTACGAGGGGCCGGGCAGGGCCGCCCGCGCCCTGCACGACGAGGCGGCGGCCATCGAGCCGGGCACGGCGGTGATCGGCTGGCTCGGCTACGACCCGCCCGACCTGATCAACCCCGAGATCGTCACGACCTGGCCGGCCGAACGGCTACGCGCCTTCCTCACCGCCCTCGACCGGGCAGCGGGAGAGCGGCCGGCGCTGGCGACCCAGGCACAGGGGGATCGGGTGCAGGGGGATCGGGCGCAGGGCGACCGGGTGCGAGGGGAGCGTGGGCTGCCGGAGCCGGTCCGGATCAGCCTGGTGTGCCACAGTTACGGGTCCGTCGTCTGCGGACGCGCTGTCGCGGGGCTGCGCGTGGCCGACCTCGTCGTGACCGGCAGCCCGGGCCTCGGGGCCGCGACGGCCGGCGACCTGCGGACCAGCGCCGGGGTGTGGGCGGGCCTCGGCAGCCGGGACGACGTGTGGCGCCCCGGCGTGGAGCTGGGCCCGTTCGGCTTCGGCGCGGACCCGGTGAGCCCCGCGTTCGGCGCCCGGGTGTTCGACGCCGGCGACGCGACGCACGGGACGTACCTGCGCCCCGGCAGCCCCGCACTGAAGCGCATCGCCCGCATCGCCGTCACGGGCAGCGCCGAATGACCCGCTCGACGCAGCACCGGATGCCCCGCCTGATGCCCCGCCTCATGCCCAGCCGGATTTCCGGCCGGATTTCCGGCCGGGGCGCGCCGTCGGTCGCCGTCGCGGCGGTCGTTCTCGTGGGGATCGCGGTCGTGCACTGGCTGGCCACCGTGTTCGTCAGCACGCCGCGGGTGGGGGTGGCGGGCGACCCGGCCGGGCTGCCGTCCTGGGAGACCTGGCCGATCCAGCTCGCCGCACTCACCGTGCTGTCCTCCGCCGGCGCGGGCGCGGACCGGAGGCGGGTGCCGCGGCCGGTGGTGACGTTCCTGGTGGCGTGGGCGGTCGGGCTCCTGGTCCTGCTGGCGAACGGTTACTCGCGCGACGTGATCCTCCAGGTCCTGGGCGTGGTGCTGGAGCCGCTGCCGTACGTGACCGCGTACCTCCTCATCCTCGCCGGCAGGCCCGCGCCCGCCCCCGCGACCGACGGGGCGGACGGGAGCGCGCCCGGACGTCTGGCCCGGCTGATGGGACGGCTGGCGCTGCCGGTCTTCCTCTGGCACCCGACGGCGCCCGTCATCGTCGCCCTGGCCACCACCAGGCTGGGGCCCATCCCCGGGCTCAACGCGCTCGCCACCCCCTCCGCCTGGCTGCCGGCCAGGCTGGCCTGGCTCCCGCTCCTCGCCGCCATGCTGGCCGTGCTGGTCGCCCTGTCCGCGGGGCTGCGGCCGGCGCGGGACTGATTCCCCCGTACGGGGGAGGCGGCCCCGTCCCGTCGCCGCGACCCTGGAGCAGGCGATCGGGGAGGGAGAACGCATGGGTGCTTCGCCACGGGTGCGGATGGCGGTCTGGCTGCTGCTGTGCGGGCTGGTGCCGTGGGCGGGGGTGAAGACGGTGTGGACGCTGGGCGGGGACGCCCTCGGCGTGAGCGGGCGGGCCTGGCTGCACGGCGTCGAGAACGACGGGGGCGCCCTCTACCGGGCACTGGCGGCCGTGGGCGTCGATCTGACGGTGCTGATGGCGCTGCTCGGGGCGTTCCTCGCGCTCGGGCTGGTGCACCGGTGGGGGATGGTGTTCCCCCGGTGGACCCTCGTGCTGGCCGGGCGGCGGGTGCCGCCGCTGCTGCCGCTGATCCCGGCGTGGGCGGTGGGGCTCTGCCTGGGGGCGTACGGGGTGGTGCTGCTGGCCATGGTGCCGCTCGGCCTGACCGGGGTGATCCCGCCGTTCGCGCCGGTGGCACCGTTCACCACCAGCGGGGACATCGCGTGGATGATCCTGTTCGGCGGGCTGGCCTTCGCGGGGCTGGGCGGCGCGCTGCTGGTGGGAGCGTGGTCGTACGGGCGCCGCGCCAGGGGAGCCGTGGGCCGGCGGTGAGCCGGTGGAGGCCGAGCAGCGCGTAACCCAGCACCACGAACGCGGCCAGCACGCCGACCGCCGCCCCCGCCACCGTCGGCCAGCCGAGCCGCTCCACGTTCAGGAACGGGTAGACGTAGCGGCGGGGCAGGTTGGGGGCGGCGAGCAGCACGAACGCGCCGTACAGCAGCGGGAAGCCCAGCCAGGCGAACGGCGCCGCCCAGCGGGCCCGGCGCGAGCGGTCGAAGACGGCCCAGTCGGCCAGGGCCATCACGGGAGTCACGTAGTGCAGCAGGAAGTTGCCCCAGCCGCGCGCGCCGCCGCCGTCGAGCAGCGCCAGCGGGTTCGCCAGGTCGCGGGAGACGTAGTTGACCAGGCACGTCGCCACCAGGTACAAGGTCACGGCGCCCTTGACGTCGGCGGAGGCGGGCCTCCCGCGTCCCGCGACCAGCCGCCAGCCGTAGTAGAGCGCGAGCAGCACGTTGCTCTGCACCGTGAAGTAGGCCCACGGCCGGCCGATCGACGTCGTCAGGCACGCCAGGCCCGCGACGGTCGCCGCGACCAGCAGGATCCGCCACGCCGCCATCCGGCCCTCCGTGAACGCCACAAGATCACGCTAGCGCACGGAAACGCCGGGAACGGCCGGATCATCCGATCGTGAGGCTGCGCGCGCACAGGAGCCGCGCAGGTCAGCCGCGCAGGTCAGTCGCGCAGGTCAGTCGCGCAGGTCAGTCGCGCAGGTCAGTCGCGCAGGTCAGTCGCGCAGGTCAGTCGTTCGCCTCGGGCGCTCGCCTCAGGCGCTCACATCGGCCGCTCGCCTCTAACCGCGCACGACCCGGTAACGCAGATGGGTCACCGACGCGCTCCCCGCGACCGGCGTACCCTCCTGGACCAGCTCGGCCCGCTCCCCGCCGAACAGCGGCGTCCCCCCGCCCAGCAGCACAGGCACGAGGTGCAGCCACAACTCGTCGAGCAGGCCCGCCCTGAGCGCCTGCCGGGCGACGTCGGCGCCCAGCACCAGGACGTCCTTGCCGCCGGCCGCCTCCCGGGCGCGCCGGAACGCGGCCTCCAGGCCGTCGAAGGCGAACGTGCCGCCGTTGTCGCCGACGAGATCCTGCCGGGTGCGGTGGGTGACGACGAAGCCGGGGACGCCGGGCCACGGCGTGCCTCCCCACGGGCGCAGGCCGAGGTCGAACGTGCGCCGCCCGATGACCGTGGCCCCGACCGCCGCGTCGACCTGCCGGCGGACCTCCAGGTCGGCCTCGCCGCCCGGGCCCTGGCCGCCCATCCACTCGTGCAGCCGCTCGCCGCCGTCGCCCATGGGCTCCTCCGCCCGCACGTTCGGGCCCGCCGTGAAACCGTCCAGGGAGACCGACACGTCCAGCACTACCTTGCTCATCACGAGCCTCCTTCGCTCCGGGTCACCTTCACGAGAAGGTCGGAGCCGCCCGCGCCGCTTCGACACGTTCGGCGGGAGAAATCCAGAAAAGGCCGCCGGCCGGTAGCATCCGCGCGTGGATCGCATCACCTCGGCCATCCCGGAGGCCGGCCCCGCCGACACCGCCGCCCTGCGCGAGATCGACCCCGACGAGCTGGCCCGTTACGTCCTCGACCCCAGGAACCCGTGGTGGCGGCGCCGGCGGTGTGCGGAGGCGCTGTTCAGGCGCGTCCCCGAGGCGCGGGTGCCCGAGTTGCTGGAGCGCATCCGGGATCCGCGCGAGTCCACCGACGTGCGCCTCGCGCTGCTCGCCGTGCTCGGGCACCGGGAGGAGCTGCTGCCGTGGCTGCTGCACGACGACCAGCGCAACAACACCTCGTTCAGGTGGCGGGGGGCGATCCTGAAGGCGCGCGGCGAGGCGGGCGACCTCACGGCGGCGGCCGAGCTGTCGACGCTGGCGTTCGACCAGTGGCACCGCAACAAGGCGAAGGGCAGGGCCGGGCTGGACGCGCTGGTGGAGCGGCACGGCGTGGCAGCGGTCGACCGCCTGCTCGGCGACCGGCCGGAGGACCGGGCGTTCCGGGTGCTCATGCGGCACCGCGCCGGCGAGGACATCACGCCGGCGCTGGCCGACCCCGACGTCGGCGTCGCCTACGAGGCTTACTCGCTGACGTGGGACGACGAGGCGTTGAGGGCGTTCGCCCGGGACGCGCCGACCGTGGAGGGGGCGCTGTGGGCGGCGCTCGGCCTGTACGACGTCACCGACGACCTCGACGAGATCCGGGCCATCGACGAGGCACTGGGCCGGCCGCGCGTCGAGGTGCAGGGCCTGGACGCGGAGATCCGCGCCGCGATCGTGCACCGGTACGTCCCCGAGTGCGAGGTGCGCACCGACCCGCGCTGGCGGATGGAGGCCCTAATCACCGAGCCGCCCCCGCCCACGGACGTGGAAGGGCAGCTCCGGCGGGCGTCGGACGCGCTCGCGCGGGCGGGCCAGTCCCCGGAGCCGCCCGTGCACTGCGGGGAGGACTACGGGCAGGGCACCGGAACGTACCACGTGATCAGGTGCGCGGGCGGCACGGTCCTGGTCAGCATGCTCGGGCGGTTCGTCACCGGCTCGGACGAGGCCACGCAGGTGCGGGCCCCGCTCGAAGCGGCCGGGTTCCGGTGGATCGACGACGACCTCGGCGCGATCACCGTGGACGGGTTGTGCGTGTACTGGTTCGGCACCCGCGACCCGATCAACGTGCGCGCCCTGCTGTTCTACTGGCAGGACTGAGGCCGGGGGCCGGGGGCGCCGGCCCCGCTGCCGGCCAGGAGCCGGGGCCCAGGGGCGTCAGGCGCGCCGGCCCAGGGCGCGCAGCTCGTCCGGGCTCAGCGCGGAGACGTTCTGGTCGATCGGCGAGTCGGTGTACTGGTGGATCGTCCAGGACTTCCAGTCGGCGGGCGGCGTCACGGCGCCCTTGGCCCGCCCGTAGTGGGCGACCCAGAGCGGGTATTCGGCCAGGCCCTTGCCGTAGGTGTCGGCGAAGTTCCAGCCGCTGTAGAACATCGGGGCGATCCCGGTACGGGCCTTGACGTGCGACAGCCACGCCTTGGCCCAGGCGTTGACCTGGTCGACGGAGCGGCCGTCGGTCGTCTCCAGGTCCAGGACGAGCAGGTCGCCGGGCTTGGCGGGCTGGGCGTTCACCACGGCGAGGAAGTGGTCGGCCTCGGCGATGGGGTCGTTGCCGGGGTGGCCGAAGTGGTAGGCCCCGCGGACGATCCCCTTGTCGCCCAGCTCGCGCCAGTGCCGGGCGAACGACGCGTCGCGGAAGGCGGTGCCCTCGGTGGCCTTGACGATGCCGAACTGGGCGGAGCTGGCGCTCCAGTCGTAGAGCGGCTCGTAGTTGGAGATGTCCAGGCCGTAGGAGAGCGCGTGCCCGGCGTGCTGGTGGGTGGCGGCGTGGCCTACGACAGCGCCGGCGACAGGGCCGGCACCGGGGCCGGCG
Source organism: Nonomuraea composti (assembly GCF_012034275.1). Taxonomy (NCBI): domain Bacteria; kingdom Bacillati; phylum Actinomycetota; class Actinomycetes; order Streptosporangiales; family Streptosporangiaceae; genus Nonomuraea; species Nonomuraea composti. The sequence goes on from NZ_JAATEP010000033.1 coordinate 106,614, forward strand.
GGGGAGGCCAGGGCCGTGCCGGTCACGCCGGTCAGCGCGACGGCGCCCGCCAGGATCGCGCCGCCGACGGCCAGGCCGAAGCGCTCGGAGAGCTGGTTCTTGAGGGTTGCGGCAAGCTGGGGCTTGGGCATGAGGTGATGACTCCTTGCTTCCATGCCGCCTACCGGGTTAGCTGACGGGTTCGGGCTTGGAAGTGCCCTACGGGCGCGGCGTGGGCCTGGCGTCCGATTCACCCCGGAAATGGTGGGTCCCCGGCTCCGCTGTGGCGCGGATTCGGCGGCCGGGCGTCGTTCTCGGAGCGGCGCCTGCGAGAGCGGTGCCTGCGAGAGCGGTGGCTACGAGAGCGGTGCCCGGTCGACAGAGGGCGACGGCTCGACGCGGAGCGTCAGCACGTGCCCTACAGAAGGTACATATCACCCCAAATAAGGTGCAAATACGGCAAAGGAGACCCGTGCCGTGCACAGGTCTCCATCGCCGCCCCGGCCGGGGATCCGCGGCCGGGTAGATTTTTCCGCCCTACCCCCGATCGGCCTCAGTGGTGGGCGGTGACGCGGCGCCGGCTGAGAGCCAGGCCGAGGGCGATCATGACGATGCCCAGCCCCAGGTGCAGCCAGTTGTCGGCGTTGTTGAGCGGGACGAAGTTGGCCGGGCTGTCATGGCCGACGAGCAGCCCGTAGATCCACAGCAGCAGGTAGATGACCCCGCCGCCGACGAGGAAGTTGCGCGCCCCGCTCCACGTACGGGCGAGCAGGACACCCGCGATGCCGAACAGCAGGTGCACGATGTTGTGCAGGATCGAGACCTGGAAGACGCCGAGCAGGTGCGCGTCGGAGTGGTGACCCGCGAACTGCAGGTCGTCGTACCCGGTCGTGATGCCGGGGATGAAGCCGAGCACGCCGACCAGCAGGAACAGCACGCCGACGACGAGCGCGGCGAGCTGCACGGGAGAGCGGGCGGCGGAAGTACGCGGGGTGTCCATCGGACCTCCCTTGATAGAAGGAACCCTCCTCCTACCCCCAGGCACGAAGTCAGGCGTCCGCCCGCCCCTCCTGGTACAGGTCACGGACGGAGGCGAGCTCCCGCACGGGCACGCGCAGCACGATCCGCTCGCCGTCGATGCCGCCGACCTGCTCCCACGTCACGTACCGGGTGTCGCGGTGCAGCACGCCGAGCAGCGCCCTGATCAGCCACGGGCCCTTGATGGCGGGGCCGCGCTCGTAGCCGAACAGCCGGCCGGTGTGCCGGGCGACCACGATCAGCCCGGCGACGCGGAAGGCGTTCTGGACCTGCTGCAGCAGCGGCCCGTCCTGGATCAGCCGCACGTCGGCGACCTGCCCGACGAGCTCGCCGGCGCTGTCGACGACGGGACGGGCGATGAGCTCACTCATTCTCATGCCGGGCTCCGGGGATGGGCTCGATGAGGCGGCTGCGGACCCACCGTTCGAGGGCGGGCCGCTCCAGCTCGCCGCCGACGTGCACGGCGCTGGAGATGTGGCTGACGTTCGCCATGGGGATGCGCGGCGGCGCCTGCTCGCCGCCGGCGCCGAACAGGCGGGCGGCGCCAGCCATGAGCCGGCCCAGCACGCCGCCGACGCGAGGGCCGAGCGCCAGCGGCCCCATCAGGATGGCGGTCACGTACGGGCGGCCCTCGTCGTCGAAGGCCAGCTCCAGATCGTCCACCTTGCACACGAGCCGGCCGTCGTGGTCGTGCACCACCTGCCGGTCCAGCAGGTGGAGCTGCGCGTGCAGCACGCGGGCACGCCCCGCGTGGCCATTCATTGCCCCGCCTTCGTGGCCAGCATGAGCGGGATCGCCGCGATCGACACCACGACAAGAAGGATCATGAATATCGTCCCCAGCGAGTTGGAGAGCCTGCCGTTCACCTTGTCCTGCATGTAGTCCCGGTCGTTGGCGATCATCAGCACCGGCAGGTACGTCAGCGGCAGCGCCGCCGCCGAGAACACCAGCGAGTACTCGGTCACCATGATCGGGTCGATGGTCGTCAGGATGAGGGCCGTCGCCACGATCATCACCACGAGGATGGTGGCGTGGAACCGCGCCGCCTCGCGCGGCCGGACGAACTTGCCCCACTGCCAGCCGAAATACTGGCTCAGGCAGTAGCCCGACGACAGCGCCACCTCCAGCGTCGCCCCGAACGTGGCCGCGAACACGCCGAGGATCACCAGCGCCAGCCCGATCTGGCCGACGCCCAGCGCGACCGGCAGCACCATCTGGTCCAGCGAGTCCACCTGCACGTGCACCGGCAGGAACACGGTGGCCGCGCACGCGGCGATGGCCAGCGACAGCAGCCCGCCGAGCGGGAAGCCGATGAACACGTTCGCCCGCGAGACCGACAGGTCGGAGCGCGTCCACTTCTCCTCGACGCCGCCGGAGGAGAAGAAGAACACCTCGTACGGCGTCATGGCCCCGCCCAGCAGCGCGATCGCGTAGTAGAAGTACGTCGGCACGGCCTCGCCCTCGGGCGGCGCCGGCCGGGCGGCCTGCTGCCAGAGCTGCCCCCAGTCGGGCCCGAGCTGCCACAGCGCGACGACGAACACCACCAGCGCCAGCCCGCCGAGCCCGAAGACCCGCTCGATGGTCTCGAACTTGACCCGCCACATGACCAGCCACGCCACGAACGCCACGCCCGGCACCCACAGCAGGTAGTTCACGCCGGTGGCCAGCTCCAGGGCCAGCGCCGCGCCGCCGATCTCGGCGGCCACGGTCAGGCCCAGGATGAAGAACGACGCCCCGAGGTTGGCCAGGCCGGCCTTGGGGCCGAGGCGCTCGCGTACCAGGTCGAACACCGCGCGGCCCGAGACCGCCGCGATGCGCCCGGACATCTCGGCGAACACGCAGATGCCCAGCACGCCCAGCACCACCACCCACGCCAGCGACATGCCGAACCGGGAGCCGACCAGCGCGTTGGCGACCAGGTCGCCGATGTCCACGAACCCGCCGATCGCGGTCAGGATGCCCAGCGTGATGCCCAGGAACTTCTTCATTCGTGCTCTTCCTGGAAGCCCCGCAACGTCTCGCCCAGCCCGGCCAGCCGCCGCACCGCGGCCGCCGGGTCCGCCACCCGGTCGCGCCGCACCTCCACGAGCAGCCCGGAGATCTCCTTCTCGGCCCGCTCGGTGACCTCCAGCAGCCGCTCGCCCAGCTTCTCCGCCCGCTCGGACGGCGGCTGCACGCCGCCGAACTGGTCGTTGACGCTCTGCACCTGCCCGGCGGCGTTCGTCAGCACGACTTTCAGGTACGGCCGGGTCAGCCGCTCGCCGCCGCCCACGGCGAGCCGTACCGCCTCGACCGTCGAGCCGACCGTCTCGGCGGAGGCGGCGGCCTTCAGCTCGTAGTCGCGGTCGTTCCACGCCGGGCTCGAACACCCCGCCACCCCGACGGCCAGCACGAGGGCCACCCAGCCCGCTCTCATGACTGCCGCCTCAGCAGCACGTACCCGAGCACGACCAGCAGCGCCAGGAACTGCCCCCACGCCATCAGCAGGACGAGCCCTTCATCCATCACGAGCGTGAACTGCCCTGATAGATCCACATCAGTCCTGCCCTTGTAAGTGAACATCCGTTGCCCTACAGTCGTAGCGCTACAGCTGTTCACTGATGGAGGACCTTCATGCACACCCAGGTGATGGACGCGACGTTCGACGAGATGAGCGCCGCCACCGACCGCCTGCTCCAGGCCGAGATCACCGAGCTGACCGCACGCGAGCAGGCCCTGCTCAACCTCACCGCCGACGTCTGCCGGCAGACCCTCGGCCTGCCCTTCGCCCGGCACGTGCTGGCGGCGCTGGACAGCGGCGTCTCCGCCGACGACCTGCGCGAGCTGCTCCGCTTCGTCGCCTACGACAGCGGCTACCCGGCCGCCCAGTCGGCGCTGGCCCGCCTGGTCGAGCTGGAGCGCGAGCACGACCTGCCCCGCCCCACCGGCCAGACGCACGAGGTGAACGCGAGCGGCTCCGGCAGCCCGCTGCCGGAGCGCATGCGGCAGGAGGTGGCCGCCCTCGACGCCCCCTTCGCCCGCTACATGGACCTGCAGTCACGCATGCGCGCCGGCATGCGTCTGCTGTCGGTACGGGAGCGCGCCTTCATCACGATGACCGTCGACGTGCTCTACCAGACCCTTGAGGAGAGCTTCCGCGCCCACGTCGGCCGGGCCCTGGGCGCCGGCGCCACCCCGGAGGATCTCCGGGCGGTCGTGCGCTTCTCCGCCCGGTTCGGCATGACGACCGCGTGGCGGGCCCTGCACGTGCTCGACGACCTGCTCACCGGCGCCGCCTGAAGGGCGCATAACGAATCTACGTTGTAAAGGCGCTCACATGTTGTGGATCCGGCGCCCGGTGATCTGCTGCGGGACGATCCGCACATACAGCTGGCGCTCCCCGCCGGCCCACGGCGTGACGCCCACGTCGGCCACCTCGTCCTCCGGGAGGTGATGGGCGGCGCCCTGGATGAGGACGCTCCAGCCCGCCCGCTGGGCCTCGTCGATCCGGTCCACCTGGAAGGCGATCTTGATGTCCACCCCGTCCAGGCCGGAGCGCAGATCGGTGTCCATCGGGCCGCCCCGGGCGGTGCGGAAGACGACGGCGCCCTCGTGGAAGCGGTAGTTCACCGGCAGCACCGTCGGCCCGTGCGAGCCGTCGAACGCCACCCGCCCGATCCCGCCCGGCCCCACCAGCCGCAGGCACTCGGCGGTGTCGAGCACCTCCAGCACCGGCTCGTCCATCGCGGGCCCCTGCCCGGGGGGACGCTCGCGGCCGCCGCCCAGCAGATCCTTCACCGTGGTCTCCAGCGCTCTGGCCAGCCGGGTCACGGTGCCCATGTCGGGGGTGCCCAGGTGGGTCTCCAGGTGCTGGACGTATCCGGCCGACATGTCGGCGCGCTCGGCGACCTGGCCGAGCGTGAGACCGAGCCGGTCGCGCCGGTGGTGGACGCGGCGTCCGAAATCGCCGTCGCTCGTCATGACGATGCCCTCCTCATGGTGGTTCACAAGGGTGACGGTAGGCGCGCGGCGCGGCGGCGGGCAGGGCCGTTCGGCCCTTGCCGGGGCGACCTCCGGCCCTGACAGGGGCGGGAGGCGCGTGGTGCGATGGGAGGCATGACGAAGGAGGAGGACATGATCATCGTGGGCGCGGACGGCTCGGTGGCCTCGCGTGCCGCCGTGGAGTGGGCGGCCGGCGACGCCGCACGCAGGCGCGTGCCGCTGCGGGTCGTGCACGTGGCCGACACCTCGTGGTACCAGGTCGGCAAGCCCCCCGGCGCAGGCCTGCCGGACCTGCTGCTGCGCGCGGGCCGGCAGGTGCTGGACGAGGCGGAGGCGCTGGTGCGGGAGCGGCAGCCGGCCGTCGAGGTCACCACCCGGCAGGTGGCGGGCCGGCCCGCCGAGGTGCTGGCCGAGCAGGCGGGGGACGCGACCGCGCTGGTGGTCGGCAGCCGGGGGCTCGGCGGGTTCGCCGGGGCGCTGCTGGGCTCGGTGAGCATGCACCTGGCCGGGCACGTCCACTGCCCGGTGGTCGTGGTGCGCGGCGCGCACCTGCCCGCCGGCGAGGAGGTCGTGGTGGGGGTGGACGACTCGCCGGAGTGCGAGCCCGCGCTGGCCTACGCCTACGAGCAGGCGCTGCTGCGGGGCGCGACGCTCAGGGTCGTGCACGCCTGGCAGCTCCCCGTGCACGCCTACGCCCCGGACATCCCCTACGACCTGGACGACATCCGCGCCCTGCAGCTGCAGGTGATCCGTGACCGGCTGAAGGTGTTCGGCCCGGACCACCCGCAGGTGAGCGTGGTCGAGGACGTCCCGTGCGCGCATCCGGTGGACGCGCTGACGGCGGCCTCCGAAGGCGCCGGCCTGCTGGTGGTCGGCTCGCACGGGCGCGGCGCCCTCGGCTCGGCGCTGCTCGGCTCGGTCAGCCGGGGCGTGCTGCACCACGCCCGCTGCCCGGTCGCCGTCGTCCGCGCCTGAGCGGTCTCGGATCAGCGGAAGTCGCTGAGGCGGAACACCGCCAGCATGTCGGCCTTCCTGGACGAGCCGGTCGAGAAGGACGCTTCGGCGCCGACCCAGCCGCGGAAGGCGCCGCTGTCGTCGATGACCTGCATGAGCGGCTTGACGTGGGAGTTGCCGGTGTAGCAGAACTCGCGGCGCTCCATGGCCAGGCAGGTGCACCAGTGCCACATCGTGTCACGGCGGTCGGAGTTGGAGATCTTCGTGAGGTAGTACTGGATGGAGCTGATGTCGGCCTTCGTCCCGCCGCCGTAGTGGGGGCAGCCGCCGGACTTCTGGCAGGCGCCGCGCGAGGACGGCTGCAGGTACGTCAGGCACGACGTCGTGGTGGTGCAGGCGCGGAAGGAGGAGAGGCTGAACGGCTGGTTGTTCGAGGTGACGAGCTTGTCGCCGGCCCAGCTCGTCAGGTCCTGGCGCAGCGCGCCGGGGAACGCCTTGACCGAGCTCATCGCCCGCCGGGTGCCGATCGCGGCGTTGCTGCCGTAGCCGTACCCGTGCGTGGCCAGGGTGCTGCCCTTGAGGTCGAGGCGGGCCAGCTTGCCGTCGGGGGAGCGGCGGACGGACCACTGCTCCGTCCACGCCTGGGCGATCTTCCACCGGATGGTGAGGACGTCGCCGGCCATGGTGAACGTGCCGGTGCGGCTCTCGTCCGGGGCGCCGGTGTAGCCGCCGGCGGTGAGCACCCGGCACATGCGGGGGCGGGAGGCCGAGCCGCCCGCCTTGGTGGTGCAGCTCTTGTCGGGGACCATGCCGGTGCGCTGCCTGGCCTCGGGACGGCGCTGCCACCACAGGTACGACGAGGCGCTGACCGTGCCGTTCGCGGCGAAGCGGTAGGTGCCCAGGCGGACCCAGTTCTCCCGGGAGGACGCCTTCAGGTGGCCCTGGGAGACGACGTAGGTGCTCTTGCCGCCGGGCAGCGACGCGGCGGCGGCCGGTTGGAGGGGCAGGAGGGCGAGGGCGAGCACGAAGGAGAGGATCGCCGTTGCGGTTCGCATGAGAGCAGGCTCCGGGGAGGCTTGCGGGCTTGGCCGGTGGTCAACGCGTCACCGTACGCGATCTCCCCGGGGCATGTCTCGGAAACGGGCCTGACGGACCGGGATCTCCACATATGCCCGGAATGCGGCATTTGTCGGGTCTTGCGGGCCGCGTGCACGGTCACCGGCCCGCCCGCCGGGGGTTACCGGCTCGCGCCGCCGTGCGCCTGGGCCGAGAGGTCCTGCCCGTCGGCCCACACCTTGAGCCGGTCGGCGTACGCCTGCTGGATCATCGGGTAGAAGCCCTGGCCGAACAGGACGCGCAGCGGCGGCTCGGCCATGGAGACGATCTTGACGAGGGTCTGGGCGGCGGCGGCCGGATCGCCGGCGGGCTGCTTGCCGGCGATCGCGCCCAGACGCCGGCGCAGGGCGTCGTAGGCGGGGTCGGGCTGGGCCATGTGGCCGTTGTTGAGCGGGTCGGGGTTCTGGCCGGCGCGGGTGGCGAAACCGCCGGGCTCGATGATGGTGACCTTGACGCCGAACTCGGCGACCTCGCCGGCCAGGGCCTCGTTGAGCCCTTCCAGCGCCCACTTGGAGGCGTGGTAGGCGCCGCCGAGGGGCATGGCGATGAGGCCGGCGGCCGACGAAAGCTGGATGATGTGGCCCGAGCGCTGCTCGCGCAGGGTGGGCAGGGCCGCCTGGATCACCCAGACGGCGCCGAACAGGTTGGTCTCCATCTGGTCGCGCAACTCCTGCTCGGTCAGCTCCTCGACAGCGCCGACCTGGGCGTAACCGGCGTTGTTGACGATGACGTCCAGCCGGCCGAAGTGCTCGCGGGCCCGCTCGACGGCGGCGAAGACGGCCGCCCTGCCGGTGACGTCCATCGCCAGCGGGAGCACGTTGTCGCCGTAGGCGGCGGTCAGCTCCTCCAGGGCGTCGACGCTGCGGGCGGTGGCGGCCACCCGGTCCCCGTGGGCCAGCGCGGCCTCGACGAAGCAACGGCCCAGGCCGCGCGACGAACCGGTGACGAACCACACCTTGCTCATGATCTTTTCCTGTTCTTCATGGTGTCCGACAACGATGAGGCGCCGGTGGCCCCCCTCCTTGTGACAGCGCGGCCGTGTGACGTACACCACCGGACGCGCATGTCACACCCCGGCGGCGGGCGGCGTCTCGTGAACGAGCACAATGGGGTCGATCAGGCGGGAGCGGGACATGAACGAGCGCGGCGAACCGGCGTCGGCGGCCACGGACGGGCCGCGCGCCGAGCTGTCCGACCCCGCGACCGAGGCGTTCCTCCGCCACCGGAACCTGCTGTTCACCGTCGCCTACGAGATGCTCGGCTCGGCCGCCGATGCCGAGGACGTGCTCCAGGAGACGTGGCTGCGGTGGACGAAGGTGGACCTCGGCCAGGTGGCCGACCGGCGCGCCTACCTGGTCCGGATCACCACCCGGCGGGCCCTCGACCGGCTGCGCACGATGAAGCGCCGCAAGGAGGACTACGTCGGGCCCTGGCTGCCGGAGCCGCTGCTCACCGCGCCCGACGTGGCCGAGGACGCCGAGCTCGCCGAGAGCGTGTCCATGGCGCTGATGCTGGTGCTGGAGACGCTGGCGCCGACCGAGCGGGCCGTGTTCGTGCTGCGCGAGGTCTTCGGCGTCGGCTACGACGAGATCGCCGCCGCCGTCGGCAAGACCCCCGCGACCGTGCGGCAGATCGCGCACCGCGCCCGCCGGCACGTCGACGCCCGACGGCCGCGCGAGATCGTGTCCCCCGACGTGGCCAGGGCGGCGCTGGAGTCGTTCCGGCGCGCGTTCGAGACGGGCGACCTGCAAGGGCTGCTCGACGTGCTCGCGCCCGAGGTCGTCCTGATCAGCGACGGCGGCGGCGTCAAGCAGGCCGCCCCGCGGCCGATCCTCGGCGCCGGCAAGGTGGCCCGCTTCATCATCGGCGGCATCGGCAAGGCCCAGGTCACGCTCACCGGCGACCCCGCCGTGCTCAACGGCAACCCCGCGCTCGTGATGCGCGTGAACGGCGAGATCGACGGCGTCCTGACGGTCAGCGTCGAAGGCTCCCGCATCACCGGCGTGTACTACGTCCGCAACCCCGGCAAGCTCACCCGGATCGGCTCCGAGACCCCGCTCACCCTGCGCTGATCCTTCCCGCGCCCGCCTGCCGCGCGACCGCCGGTCTCCCGCACGCCCCGGCGCCGCGCGGCCGCCCGTTCCCCGCTCGCTCCGGCCCCGCGCGGCAGGCGGTTTCCCGCAGGTAGAGTCCTGGTCTGTGGAGGTCTACCTGCTGATCCTGGGGGATCATCTGCCGGATCCACGTACGGGGCGAGCACCGTCCGAGCCCGAGCGCGTCCGCGCCGTCGTCGAGCAGGCCGTGGTGGCCGAGCAGGCCGGCTTCACCGGCGTGGCGGTGGGCGAGCACCACTTCACCCGTTACATCATCTCCGCGCCGGAGCTGCTGCTCGCCACGATCGCGGCCCGCACGAGCACGCTGCGCCTGTCCACCGGCGTCACGCTGCTGGCCCACCACGACCCGGTGCGCGTCGCGGAGGAGGTCGCCACCCTCGACGTGCTGTCGGGCGGGCGGGCCGAGCTCATCGTGGCCCGCGGCGTGTCCAAGGAGACCGACGTCGCGTTCGGCATCGCGCCCTCCGACCTGCGGCCCCGCTTCCACGAGCACCTGCGGCTGCTGCTGAAGCTGCTGCGGGAGGAGAACGTCACCTGGCGCGGCACGTTCCGCAGCCCGCTGGAGAGCGTGACCACGACGCCGCGCCCCATCCAGCGGCCGCACCCGACGCTGTGGGTGGGCAGCGGCTCGGCGGCCTCCGCCGCCTTCGCCGCGGAGCTGGGCCTGCCGCTCATGCTGCCGAGCACGCTGCGCGACCCGCGCGTGTACGCCGACGTCGTGGCCGGCTACCGGCGCGACCACCCGGGCCGGGTCGCCTTACCCAGTCACGTGTACGTCGCCGAGTACGGCGCCCGCGACCACTGGCGCCCCTATCTGGAGGCGTACGCGGCCTTCGCCAGCCCGTGGCGGGGCGATGGCGGCCGGATCGACATCGACGCGCTGATGGAGGGCGCGGCGATCTGCGGCGACCCCGGCGAGGTCGCCGACCGGCTCAACGCCCAGCAGAAGCTGCTGGGCCTCGACGCGCACCTCGTGCTGATCGACATCGGCGGCCTGCCGCAGGACGACGTGCTGGCCGCGATCCGGCTGTTCGGCGAGAAGGTCGTCCCGCGCCTCACCGGCTGAGGCCGCATCCTTCACCGGTTGGGGCCACATCTTTCACCGGTTGGGGCCGCACCGATGAGTTTCGCGGCCCCGCGCGGTCCGTACCCACGCAAGGCCCGCGCAACCGATCAGTGAGGGACCCATGACCACGAACGCACTCCCGCCCGTCGCCGACGCCGCCACCTGGCGGCGGGAGCTCGACGCGCTGCGCGCCAGGGAGAAGGCCGCGACCCGGGAGCTCGACGCCATCGCCGCCCAGCGCCGCCGCCTGCCCATGGTGCGGATGCCGGACTACACGCTGGAGGGCGAGCAGGGCCCGATCCGGCTGGCGGACGTCTTCGACGGCAAGCGGCAGCTGATCACCTACCACCACATGTGGTTCCCGGGCAAGGAGTGGCAGTGCCCGGGCTGCACGGGATTCACCTCGCAGTTCACCCGGCTCGACTTCCTCGACGCCTACGACGCCCGCTTCGTCGTCGTCACCCAGGGCCCGATCGACGAGGCACTGGCCTACAAGCGGCGCGTCGGCAACCGGATGACCTGGTACTCCACCGCGAACAGCCCGTTCGGCGCCGACGTCGGCGCGCCGGCCGGCGGCGGCTTCGCCGTCAACGTGTTCCTGCGCGACGACGACGACACCGTGTACCGCACCTGGCACACCGACGGGCGCGGCACCGAGCAGCTCAGCCACACCTTCGCGCTCATCGACCTGCTCCCGTACGGGCGGCAGGAGGAGTGGCAGGACTCGCCCGACGGCTGGCCGCGGTCGCCGACGTACAGCCGGTGGGCCTCCTCGAAGGACATCGCCGCGCTCTACGGCCCCGCCGACTAGGGGACAGGGGAGCGGTGCTCGCGCAGCTCCCTGCGCAGCTCGACGGCGCGGTGCAGGTAGTGGGAGGCGAGCGCGGAGCGCCCGGCCGAGCGGTACAGCTCGCCGAGCGTCTGGAACGTCGCCGCCTCCCCGCTGCGGTCACCGAGCTGCTGGAAGATCGCCAGGGACGCCTGCAGCCGGTCGGAGCCGCCGGACCGCTCGCCGTTGGCCGCCTGCAGCCCGCCCAGGCTCTGCATCGCGTACGCGCCGCAGTGCCGGTCGCCGAGCCGCTCGAAGATGTCCAGGGCGCGCCCCTGCAAGCGCATCGCCGCCCCGGCGTCGGCCTTCATGTCGTGCAGGCGGCCCAGGTGCATCGACACGCACCCCTCCCGGTGCGTGTCGCCCAGCTCCCTGGCCAGCCGCAGCGCCTCCTCCAGCCACCGGGACGCCTGCCGCAGGTCCCGCAGCGACAGGAAGATCCGCCCGATCGCCTGCCGCGCGTACGCCTCGCCGCCGCGGTCGCCGACGGCCAGGAACATGGCCAGCGCGTGCCGGAAGGAGCCGAGCGCCCGCAGGTGCCGCCCGGAGAACTGGCTGACCGCGCCCAGCCCGCAGATCGAGATCGCCTCGCCGCGCGCGTCGCCCAGCTCGCGGAACAGCGCCCTGGCCCGCCGCAGCATGTCGTCGGCCTCGGCGTAGCGGTCCTGGTACAGGCACACCTGGCCGAGCCCGCGCAGCATGGCGGCCTCGCCGCGCCGGTCGCCGGCCGCGCGGGCGCTGCCGAGGGCCAGCCGGTGCGTCAGCCGCCACTCCTCCAGTCGGCAGTGCAGGTCGAAGTAGGGGACGAGGGCGGCGGCCAGCTTCCACGCGGAGCCGGCCAGGCCGCTGCCGGCGGCCAGCCGCACGGCCTCCACCAGCGGCTCCCGCTCCGCCTCGAACCACGCCAGCGGGTCGGCGGTGAGCTGCGCGAGCGTCTCGCCGGGCAGGCTCCAGGAGGCGGGTTCCTCGGGCGTCAGGCTGAACAGCGTGGTGGGCAGCCGGGCGGTGGCGTGCCCGGCGGCGCCGGCCCAGCCGTCGAGCACGCGCGCGATCGCCCGCCGCTGCGCCGCGCCGCCCGCGTGCTGCCTGGCCTGGCAGCGCATCAGGTCGTGCACCTGGTAGCGGGGCTGGCCGAGGGCGTCGGTGCCGGCCAGGCGCAGGAGGCTGGCGTCCACGAGGGAGTCCACGACGGCTTCGGTACGGGGGCGGCCCAGCACGGCGTCGGCCACCCAGCCGGGCACGGAGGCCGGGCCGAGCAGGCCGAACGCCTGGAACGCGGTGGCCGCCTCGCCCGTCAGGCGCCGGGTGCTGCGCTCGAACGAGCCGCGCACCTCCAGGTCGCCGGCGCGCAGCTCGTCGAGCCGGGCGGCCTCGTCGGCCAGGCGCCGCTGGAGCACGCCGAGCGGCCAGCCGGGCCGGCCCGCCAGCCGGGCGCCGGCGATCCTGATGGCCAGGGGCAGGTGGCCGCACGCGTCGAGGATCGCCAGGGCGGCCTCCCGGTCGGCGGCCACCCGCCGCTCGCCGACGATCCGGCCGAGCAGGTCCTCGGCCTCGCCGGGCGGCAGGACGTCCAGCTCCAGCAGCAGCGCGCCGGGCAGCTCGGTGACGCGCCGCCGGCTGGTCACCAGGACGGCGCTGCCGCTGCCCGGCAGCAGGGCGCGCACCTGGGCCGCGTCGGCGGCGTCGTCGAGCAGGACGAGCATGGGCCGCTCGGCCAGCAGGGAGCGGTACAGGGCGGAGCGCTCGTGCACCGTGGGCGGCATCGCGGCGCCGCCGACGCCCAGCGCCCGCAGCGCCTCGGCCAGCAGGTCCGCCGGGTCGGCCGGGGTCTCCTCGGTGCCGCCGAGGCACAGGTGCAGCTGCCCGGCGGGGTAGCCGGGGCGGACGGCGTGGGCGCAGTGCACGGCCAGCGCCGTCTTGCCGACGCCGGGCGGGCCGACGACCACGGCGACGGCGGGCGGTCCGTCCGGCCGCCGTTCCCCGGCGGACAGGAAACCCGTCAGGGTGGCGACGGTGGCGGCCCGCCCGGTGAAGTCCGCGATGTCGGCCGGAAGCTGGTACGGCGGTGGCACGCCCAAGCCTGGCGCGGCGCCCGTTCCCAAACCCACGCCCAGGCCCGCGAGCACGCCCGTTCCCGGGCCCGTGTTGATGCTTGAGGACACGGCGGGGTCTGGGAGGGTGTCCTCGGCCAGGACGCGGGCATGGGCCTCGCGCAGGTCCTGGCCCGGCTCGATGCCGAGATCGTCCACGAGCTGCTGCCGGATGACGGCGTAGGCGTGCAGCGCCTCGGCCCGCCGCCCGCTGCGGTGCAGGGCCAGGATGAGCTGCTGCCACAGATCCTCGCGGTACGGGTGCTCGCCGATCAGCTCGCGCAGGCCGTCGATGGCGCAGGCGTGCTCGCCCGCGGCGAGCTGCGTCGCGACCAGCTCCTCGGCCGCGCCGAGCCTGGCCTGGGTGAGGGCGCGCAGCCGCGCGTCCCAGGCGGGGCTGGCCGGCAGGTCGCTGAGTGGCCGGCCGCGCCACAGGTCGAGCGCCGCACGCAGCAGGTCCGCCCCGGCCCCGGTACGCCCGGCGGCCCGCGCCCTGGCCACCAGGTCCTCGAACAGCAGCAGGTCCAGCCGCTCCGCCGCCACCTCCAGCGCGTACCCGGAGGGGTGGGCGGCGATGCGGGCCCCGGCCGTGCCGAGGACCCCGCGTAAGGAGCTCACGTACGTGCGTAGGTTGGCCGTCGCGGACGAGGGCGGGTTCCCGGCCCACAGGACCTCGACGAGCGTGTCGGAGCCGACCACCTGGTTCGCGTCGAGCAGCAGGGTCGCCAGGAGCAGCCGCGGCTTGGTGCCGCCGACGCGCAGGCTCCGGTCCGCGGCCCGGACCTGTAACGGCCCGAGGACGCCGAAGGCTGGTTGATCAACCACTATGACCGCACCTACTCCTTGGCTGGAGGTAATTGCAACCATGGCCGGGTTGAGCCTTTATACCGATTTTGGATGTTCTTTGTACGCCGTACTCGCAATCTTGAGCCCCAGCAAGCGCACGTCGAGAGATCCACTTGATCATGATCGGCGCGGGGCGGTTCCCGTCCCGGAGCCGTACGGAAAGGATCCTTATGCGACCCAGCAGGGTGCTCACGGCGGGGTTCGTCCTGATCTGCGGGCTCGCGGCCGGACAGGCCGCCTCGGCCGCGCCGACGCCGGCCCCCTCACCCACTGCCGCGCCCGCGGACCAGAACGACCCGCCGAACCAGGTCGACGTCCCTGAGGTCTCGACCCTCGCCGCGCCGAGCTTCCAGCTCCCCTTCCCCTGCGGCCAGAGCTGGACGGGCAACTCCAGCGGCAGCAGCGCGCACCGCTCGTACGAGATCGACTTCAACCGCGGCAGCAGCGCCTCCGCCGACCTGGGCGACACCGTCGTGGCCGCCGCGGCCGGCACCGTGGTCATCTCCGCCCACCAGGGCTCCACGAACGGCTACGGCAACCTGGTCAAGATCGACCACGGCGGCGGCTGGACGTCGTACTACGCGCATCTGAACTCCCGCTCCGTCGCCGCCGGCGCGCAGGTCGCCCAGGGCCAGAAGATCGGCACCGTCGGCAACACCAGCAAGCCGGGCAACAACATCAGCCCCCACCTGCACTACGAAGTCCGCCAGGGCACCAGCTACCCCAGCAACATCCGCAAGGCCGTCTTCAACGGCGCCACCTTCGGCTACCCGAACCAGACGCTCACCTCGAAGAACTCCTGCGGCGGCAGCGGCGGCACCAACCCGCACACCGCGACGTCGGTCTGCGGCGCCGGCTACAAGGTGATCGACTCGGCCGCGCTCGGCTCGGCCGGCACCGCCTACCTGCTCTACAACGCGGGCAACGGCACCAACTGCGTGGCCACCATCAAGAAGTCGTCGCTGGGCAAGGCCACGGCGACCAGCGCGTACCTGGAGGTGCAGGGCAAGAGCCGGGTCACCGACAGCGGCAGCTTCGCCTACTACGCGGGCCCGGTGCGGGCCACGGCGGCCGGCAAGTGCGTCAAGTGGGGCGGCAAGGCGGGCTCGGCCGTCTACGACAGCCCGTTCGAGCACTGCGGCTGAGCGCGTCCCCCACGATCGAGAACTTCCTGAGGAGAGAACCACTGTGCGAGCCCGACTGCGCCGCTCAGCCGCGCTGCTGACCGGCGTGCTGATCCCCGCCTCGCTGCTCATGGGGAGCCCGGCCGCGGCCACGTCCGCCGACGGCCCCGTCTCGGGGGCGTTCGCCAAGGCGGCCGCCACGTACGAGGTGCCGCGCGACCTGCTGGTCTCGCTCGCCTACGCCGAGACCCACCTGGACGGCCACGACGGCGAGCCCAGCGCCAGCGGCGGCTACGGCGTGATGCACCTGGTCGCGTCCCGGACTCTGGAGCGCGCGGCCACCCTCACCGACCGGCCGGTGGCGGAGCTGAAGAGCGACGACGCCGCCAACATCACCGGCGGCGCCGCCGTGCTGCGCGCCTACGCCGACGAGGCGGGCCTGGACGCCGCCGCCCGCAAGGACCCCGCCGAGTGGTACGTGCCGATCGCCCGCTACGGCGGCGCCACGTCGCCGGACGTGGCCCGCCTGTACGCCGACACCGTCTACGACCTGCTGGCGGAGGGCGTGCGCGGCACCACCGCGGGCGGCGAGAGCGTCACGGTCAAGCCGCGACCGGTCGAGCCCGACCGCGGCGCCTACGCCAAGGCCAAGGACCTCGACGGCCCCGGCACGCTCGCCGCCTCGACGGACTACCCGCAGGCCACGTGGGTGCCCGCCAACAGCGCCAACTACGCCGTCTCCAGCCGCCCGTCCAGCGACGCGATCGACCGGATCGTCATCCACGTGACGCAGGGCTCCTACCCCGGGACGATCTCCTGGTTCCAGAACCCGGCGGCCAAGGTCAGCTCCCACTACGTGGTGCGCTCCTCCGACGGCGCCGTCACCCAGATGGTCAGGGAGAAGGACCGTGCCTTCCACGCCGGCGACTACAACCGCCGCTCGGTCGGCATCGAGCACGAGGGCTTCGTCGACGACGCCACGTGGTTCACCGACGCGATGTACCGCTCGTCGGCCGCGCTGACCCGCGACATCGCCGACCGCTACGGCATCCCCAAGGACCGCACGCACATCGTCGGCCACAACCAGGTGCCCGGCACCGACCACACCGACCCCGGCGGCCACTGGAACTGGACCACGTTCATGCAGTACGTCACGGGCGGCGGCGGCACCACGAACCCGCACACGCCCGAGTCGGTGTGCGGCAGCGGCTACAAGGTGATCGACAGCGCCGCGCTCGGCTCGGCCGGGACGGTCCACCTGCTCTACAACGCCGCCAACGGCAACAACTGCGTGGCCACGATCAAGAAGACGTCGATCGGCACGGCCAGCGCCACCAGCGCGTACCTGGAGGTGCAGGGCAAGACCCGGATCACCGACAGCGGGAACTTCGCCTACTACGCGGGCCCGGTGCGGGCCGCGGCGGCGGGTGAATGCGTCAAATGGGGTGGCAAGGTGGGCTCGTCCGTCTACGACAGCCCGTTCGAGCACTGCGGCTAGAAACACCGATGCCGGGCCGCACCTTTCCGGTGCGGCCCGGCATCACGCGCTCATCGGCCTCAGGCGGAGACGATGTTCTCGGCCTGCGGGCCCTTCTGGCCCTGGACGACGTCGAAGCTGACCTTCTGACCCTCGGTCAGCTCACGGTAGCCGCCGTTGGCGACGATGTTGGAGTAGTGGGCGAAGACGTCGGCGCCGCCGCCGTCCTGCGCGATGAAGCCGAAGCCCTTTTCCGAGTTGAACCACTTCACAGTGCCGGTGGCCATGTCGATCTCCTTCAGACAGTGCCGGAAACGAGAGATTCACACCGCGTGAATCTCGTGTCGCCGCAATGAGCCCACCCGGAGAAACCGGCAAACAAAAACGCGCCTGATGAAGAATCCGTCAGGCGCGCATAAAGTCTTTATGGGTACCATAACTGCAACGCCTCCAGGCTAACACACCCTCTCGATCACTCTCACGCACCCCGCCGCGACACGCCGCACGCGTCCGTCCCGAACGGCGGGCCGCGGGCGCCGAGCGTCCCGACGCCCCTGAGCGGCTACCTCCTGGGACGGGTGATGAGCGAGGTGACGATCACCACGACGGCGATGATCACTGCGACGATGACGATCGCGACAGGCCATTCCATGACGGCCTCCCTTCCGGCGA
Source organism: Nonomuraea composti (assembly GCF_012034275.1). Classification (NCBI taxonomy): domain Bacteria; kingdom Bacillati; phylum Actinomycetota; class Actinomycetes; order Streptosporangiales; family Streptosporangiaceae; genus Nonomuraea; species Nonomuraea composti. Next base: position 123,900 of record NZ_JAATEP010000033.1, read on the forward strand.
AGCCCGACACCTCCAGCACACGCCGCCGCCGGACCTCGCGCCAGGGGCGAAAGTCCCGCGCCGGCACCGGACGCCCCTCGCGAGCCGGGCACAACGGCGCCCGCGCCGGGGACCTTCTGCCCTGCCCCGCGCCCCGCCCGGGACGCGACGCTGGGCCCATCCGGCAGAAGGTGGCGAGGGACATGACCAACGGCACGGCCGATCACATGAGCCCGCTCGACGCGGCGTTCCTCACCCTGGAGGACGAGCAGCCCGAGGCGTCACTGGCGATCTCGTCGGTCGCCGTCCTGGAAGGGCCGCCGCCGGACCACGAGCAGTTCCTCGCGGCCATCCGCGCCCGGCTGCCGCTCGTCGAGCGCTACCGGCAGAAGGCGCGCGAGGTGCCGCTCGACCTGGGGCCGCCCGTCTGGGTCGACGATCCCGCCTTCGACCTCGGCTACCACGTGCGGCGGGTCGCCCTGCCGGCGCCCGGCGGCGACGCCGAGCTGGGCGAGCTGATCGCCGACATCATGTCCCAGCGGCTCGACCGGGGCCGCCCCCTGTGGGAGTACTGGGTGATCGAAGGGCTGGCCGGGGGCCGCTGGGCGCTGGTGTCCAAGGTGCACCACTGCATGGTGGACGGCGTGTCCGGCACCCACCTCTACTACGTGATCTTCGACCTGTCGCCCGAGGGCACCCCGGGCCTGCCGCCCGACGAGTGGCACCCGCGGGCCGAGCCGTCCGCCCTGCGGCTGACCGGCCGCGCGCTGCGGGACCTGCTGCTCAACCCGGCCGAGCAGGCGCGGATGCTCGGCCGTTCCCTGGCCGCCCCGCGCGCCGCCGCCGAGCGGGTCGCGCGGGCCGCGCGCGGGCTCGTGCCGCTGGCCGGCGCGCTGTGGCCGGCGACCGGATCCACGCTGGTCGGCCCGATCGGCGAGCACCGCCGCTACGCCATCGCCCGCGCGAAGCTGGAAGAGGTCAAGGAGGTCGCGCACCGGGCCGGCGTGACGTTCAACGACGTCGTGCTGTCGGCGATCAGCGGCGCGTACCGCACGCTGCTGATCGAGCGCGGCGAGGAACCAGGACCGCACGCGGTGCGCTCGCTCGTCCCCGTCTCGGTCCGCGCCCCCGGCGACGAAGGGGTGTACGAGAACCGGATCTCGCTGCTGCTCGCCTTCCTGCCCGTGCACCTGCCCGGCCCGGCCGAGCGGCTGGCCGCCGTGCACGCGCACCTGGCGGAGCTGAAGGCGAGCGGCGAGGCCCAGACCGGCGAGGCGTTCACCACGCTCGCCACGCACGAGCCCTTCCCGCCCATCGGCTGGGGGACGCGCCTGGCCGCGCACCTGCCGCAGCGCCAGATCGTCACCGTCACCACGAACGTCCCCGGGCCGCGCATGCCGCTCTACCTGCTCGGCCGGCGCGTCCTGGAGATCCTTCCGTACGTGCCCATCGCCACCCGGCTGCGTACCGGGGTGTCCGTCTTCACCTACTGCGACCAGGTCGCCTTCGGCGTGACCGGCGACTACGACAGCGCCCCCGAGGTCGGGCGGCTCGCCCTTGCCATCGAGCAGGAGCTGGCGGGGCTGCGCCGCGCCTGCGCCCCACCTTCGCCGGTGGGACGCGCACCGGCGAGGGTGGCGTCATGACAGCCGGGCCGCACCCCGCCGGGCGCTGGTACCGGTGGCTGTATCGCGGCGGCCGGCCGAACCCGGTGGCCCGGGCGCTGAACCGGGCCTGGGCCGTGGTGCACGCCACCGGGCTGGTGCCCCGCCTGGTGACGCTGGAGGTCGCCGGGCGCCGTACCGGCCGCGTCATCTCCTTTCCCCTGGTGATGGCCGACCACGACGGCGAGTGGTACCTGGTGGCGATGCTGGGGGCGCGTACCAACTGGGTGCTCAACGTGCGCGCGGCCGGAGGCCGGGCGGTGCTGCGGCACGGGCGGCGCAGGAGCGTCCGCCTCGTCGAGGTCGAGCCGGGCCGGCGCGCGGCGATCCTGCGCCGCTACCTGGCCTGCGCGCCGGGCGCGCGGCCGCACGTGCCGGTGCACCGCAAGGCGCCCCTGGAGGAGTTCGAGCGGGTCGCCGCCCGGATCCCGGTGTTCCGGATCACCGCGCCGTGAGGGGAAGGCGCGGGGATGAGGCCGCGTCGTGGGGCGGAGGGTGCCTCGTCGAGAGGAGGGCGCGTCTAGGCAGCACCCGGCCATGGTGCGAGACTGGCCGCGTGGATGGTGAGCAGAGCCCGCTGATGCCGCAGATGCGGCTCGATGAGCTGCTGGCGGAGCTGCAGGTCAGGCTGACGGCGGTGCTGGCCACCAGAGATCGCGTGCACGCGCTGCTGGAGGCCGTGGTCTCGGTCGGCAGCGACCTCGACCTGGAGACGGTGCTGCGGCGCATCGTCGAGACCGCGACCACGCTGGTCGACGCCAGCTACGGCGCGCTGGGCGTCGTCGGGCAGGAGAACACGCTCCTGCAGTTCATCCCCGTCGGCCTCACCGAGGAGGAGATCGCCCGCATCGAGCACTGGCCCCACGGCCTCGGCCTGCTCGGCCTGCTCATCAAGGACGCCCGGCCGCTGCGGCTGAGCCGCATCTCCGACCACCCCGAGTCCTACGGCTTCCCGCCCGGGCACCCGCCGATGGGCACGTTCCTCGGGGTGCCGATC
>NZ_JAATEP010000034.1:0-125452 GCF_012034275.1 Nonomuraea composti
CGCCGCCAAGGGCCGCATCTTCGAGCGCGCCGGACCTCATCTCGCCGGCCACCCCCGTCACGGGCAACCGCTGCCCGGCGGAGGAGCCCCAGGGCTAGGACGACGGCCCGTCCGTCGTTCCCCGCCCCTCAGGGTGGGGAACGGCGGGCGCGGTGGCGGCGGACCGCGTCGCGGTTGGCGCACGGGTGGGAGCAGTAACGCTGCCGCGCCGTGCGCGAGGTGTCGGCGAAGATGGTCTCGCAGTCGGCGGCGGCACAGCGGCCGAGCCGGTCCATGCCGCGGCTGACGAGGTGCAGCGCCGTGCCCACGGAGATCAGCGCGAACAGCACCGCGCCGAGCGGCTGGTCGTCGTCGCGATAGTGCAGGTGCCAGCCGTGGGCGTGGTCGGTCATCCGGGGATAGGCGGCCGACCGGGCCAGCATCTCGTTGACCAGCTTGGCCCGTTCGTGCTCGCCCGTGGCGTCGACGACCCGCGTCCAGGCGTCGATGACGGCGAGGGTCCGGCCGAGGTCGTCCGGCTCGACGGGGCGTTCCAGCACGAGACCGGCCGCGCGGCAGCGGCCGGCGAGCTCGTCGGCGCTCTGTGGCGGGTGGTTCGCCAGCTCGGCGGCGAAGTTCACCACATCCGCGCCGTAAGGGTTGAGGTGCACAAGCTCATTACAACAGCCTGGACGGCATGACGCGAACCGCGCGATATCGCTGGGTCATCCTGGGTGTCGCCACCTTCACCCAGGCCGCGACCGGGTTCTTCGTGCAGGGCATCGGCGCGATGAGCGTTCACCTCCAACGCGACCTGGAGCTGAACACGACCCAGCTGGGCCTGCTGCTGTCAGCCTCCCAGCTCCTCCCCCTGGCCGGGCTGCTCGTGGCGGGCCGGCTGCTGGACCGCCACGACGAACGCTGGGTCGTCGGGATCGGCGCTCTCGTGGTCGCCGCCGCGCTCGCCCTGGCCGGGGTGGCCCCGGGATACCTGTCGCTGCTGGCCGTCCTGCTGATCGTCGGCGCCGGGTACAGCACGATCCAGCCGGGCGGCAGCAAGTCGGTGGCGTCGTGGTTCGGCGCCTCGCAGCGCGGGCTGGCCATGGGCATCCGACAGGCGGGGCTCCCGCTCGGCGGCGCCCTGGCCGCCTTCGTGCTGCCCGCGATGGCGGCGGCCTACGGCTGGCGGTCGACGGTGCTGGCCGGCGCGGTCATCGCCCTGGCGGGCGCGGTCGCCTTCATGACCCTCTACCGCCGCCCGCCGGACCGGCGTCCCGTGCCGGCGGCGTCCCGCGTGCGGCTGGAGCTGCTGCGCGAGCCGTACATGAAGAAGATCGTCCTGTCCGGGACGAGCATGGTGTCGGTGCACAGCGGCCTGGGCGTCCTCACCGTCCTGCACCTGCACGAGGTGACGTCACTGAGCGCCGCCGTGGCGGCCCTGGTGTACGTCGGCGTCCAGTGCGCGGGCGCGCTGGGCCGCGTCTGCCTGGCCGCCTGGAGCGACCGCCACGCCGCGGGCCGCTACGCCTGCGTCCTGACCTGCCTGATCGCCGTGATCATCGGGATGCTGGCGCTGACGACCCCGCTCGGCCGCTCCCCCGTCGCGGCCTGCCTGCTCTTCGTCTGGCTCGGCTTCTTCGGGATCGGCTGGTACGGCCCCTGGATCACCTACGCGGCCGAGTCGGCGCCGCCGGACCACACCGGGTTCGCCCTCGGCCTGGCCATGGCGGTCAACCAGGTGGCGATCGTCCTGGCGCCCCTCGTGCTGGGCCTGCTCACGGACCTGACCGGCGGCTTCGCGCCCGCGTGGATCCTGCTCTCCGCCCTGACCGCCGTCACCCTGGTCGCGACCGCCCGCCTGTGACGGACGTCACCGCGCGTCCTGTCACGCGACCGCGATGACCGGTGTCTTGGGGGCATGACAGGACACAACACCTCCCACAAGGTCGTGGTCATCGGTGGCGGCTATGCCGGGACGCTGGCGGCCAACCGGCTGCGCGTGCGCGACGACGTCGCCGTCACGCTGGTCAATCCGCGGCCGGAGTTCGTCGAACGCATCCGGCTGCACCAGTTCGTGGCCCGTACCGGACAGGCCACGATCGACTACGGCACGCTGCTCGGCGAGGGCGTCGAGCTGGTCGTGGACAGCGCGACCCGCATCGACACCGCCGCCCGCCGGGTGCTGCTGGCGTCGGGCGGCGCGCTGGACTACGACTACGTCATCTACGCGGTCGGCAGCACCGGCGCGGTCCCCTCGGTGCCGGGCGCGGCCGAGCACGCCTGGCCCCTCGCGGACCTGGAGTCCGCGCGGCGGCTGCGCGCCCGGCTGGACGAGCTGCCGCCCGGCGCTGCCGTCACCGTGGTCGGCGGCGGGCTGACCGGCGTCGAGACGGCCGCCGAGCTGGCGGAGCGGGGGCGCCAGGTCACGCTGGTGTGCGGCCGGACCCTGGCGCCCTACCTGAGCTCAGGGGGACGCCGGTACGTCGCCAAGTGGCTGGCCCGCCACGGTGTCACCGTGCTGGAGGGCGTCACGGTGACCGAGGTGCGGCCGGAGGCGATCGTGCTGGACGATGGCGGGGTGCGCCCGAGCGCGCTGACCATCTGGACGGTCGGTTTCGGGCTGCCGGAGCTGGCGGCGGCGAGCGGGCTGCGTACCGACGCGCTCGGCCGGCTGCTCACCGACGAGACGCTGACCAGCGTGGACGACGAGCGCGTCGTCGCGGCGGGCGACGCCGCCGCACCGTCGGGCCGGCCGCTGCGGATGAGCGGCTACGCCGCGGGGCCGCTCGGCGCGCAGGCCGCCGACACCGTGCTGAGCCGCATCGCGGGCACCGAGCCGGCGGCGATCGACCTGGCCTTCACCGGCGCGTGCGTCAGCCTCGGCCGGCACGCCGGCATCCGGCAGATCGCCGGCAAGGACGACAAGGCGGTGAACGTCTACATCCCCGGCCGCGCGGGTGCCCTCATCAAGGAGGTGACGTGCAGGTTCGTGGTGTCCAAGCGGATCCGCGGCGAGGCGCGCAAGCCCGGCTCCATGAGCTGGCCCAAGGGCGGCCCGCGCCCCGAGACACCCGCCTCCGCCCCGGCCATCTCGGCATGAGCGGCACCGACGAGCACGCCGAGCGCTTCACCGTGCTGCGGCCGCTGCTGTTCACCATCGTGTACGAGATCCTCGGCTCCGCGACCGAGTCCGACGACGTGCTGCAGGACAGCTACCTGCGGTGGGCCGCGGTGGATCTCGCGACGGTGCGCGACACCCGGTCGTACCTGGCGCGGCTGGTGACCCGGCAGGCGCTCAACGCCTTGCGGGCGAGCACCCGCCGCCGCGAGGACTACGTCGGCTCGTGGCTGCCCGAGCCGCTGCTGCTGGCGGAGGACGACGCGTCCGCCGACGTGGTGCTCGCCGAGTCGGTGTCGATGGCGATGCTCGTCCTGCTCGAAACGCTCACCCCCGACGAGCGCGCGGTGTTCGTGCTGCGCGAGGTGTTCGGGTTCGACTACGACGAGATCGCGTCGGCGGTCGGCAGGTCCGTGGTGACGGTGCGCCAGATGGCGCACCGCGCCCGCGGGCACGTGCAGGCGCGGCGCAGACGCTTCGGCCCCGTCGACGCCGGCACGACCACGCGCGTCACGGAGCAGTTCATGGCCGCGGCGGCGACCGGCGACATGGCGGGGCTGCTCGCGCTGCTCGCGCCGGACGCCACCTGGACCGCCGACGGCGGCGGCAAGGTCACCGCGGCGCGCCGGCCGGTGGTGGGCGCGCGGAACGTGGCCGCGCTCGTCATGGAGCTGTTCCGCGCGGGACGGGTGCCAGGCTCGCGCGTCGAAATGATCACCTGCAACCACGCGCCCGCGCTGGCCGCCTACGACGGCGATCGCCTGGCCGGCGTCTGCCTGCTCGAGATCGGCGACGGGAAGATCACCCACTTCTACGTCGTCCGCAACCCGGACAAGCTCCTCGCGCTGACGGCTCCGCGCCGCATCAGCCGGTAGCGGCCCTTTTCAACTTGATCAAGGAGTGGAACGATGACCGACACCCAGGTGGTGATCGCCGGGGCGGGGCCGACGGAGCTGATGCCGGCGTGCGAGGAGTTCGGCCACGTCGCCGACCGGGACGAGCCGATGACCCTGGAAACCCTCCGCAAGGCCATGCTCACCATCGCCGGCACGGACTTCGGCATGCACTCGCCGCACTGGCGCTCCCGCCACGGCGACGCGGCCCGCCAGGCCGACCGCTACCGCGAGGGCCGGGTGCTGCTGGCCGGCGACGCCGCGCACGTCCACTTCCCGGCGGGCGGCCAGGGCCTGAACACCGGCGTGCAGGACGCGGTCAACCTCGGCTGGAAGCTCGCCGCCGTCGCCCACGGCCACGCCCCCGACTCGCTGCTCGACACCTACCACGCCGAACGGCACCCGGTCGCGGCCCGCGTCCTGCACAACACCCGCGCCCAGACCGCGCTCTGGCGGGTGGACGAGCACACCTCCGCGCTGCGCGAGGTGCTGGACGATCTCATCGGCATCGACGAGGTACGGCTCCGCCTGGCCGGCATGATCACCGCGACCGACCTCCGGTACCCGATGGACGGGACCGGCGACCTCCTCGGCCGCCGCATGCCGGACCTCGACCTCGACCGGGGCCGCGTCCACGATCTCCTGCACCACGCCCGTGCCGTCCTGCTGGATCTCGGCGATCTGCCGGCGCTCGACGGCGCCGTGACCGGCTGGGCGGGCCGGGTCGACCTCGTCCGCGCCCGTCCTGCCGGCGGCTCCGAGCTGGACGCCGTGCTCATCCGCCCGGACGGGCATGTCGCCTGGGTCACCCGCGCCGGGCAGCGGCCGGACCTGGACGCGCTCCGGACCGCGCTGACCACGTGGCTCGGCCCCGGCACGCGTTAGCCCGCCGGGCGGGCGCCGTCCCCGCGTGGTTCGGCGTCAGCGGCCGGTGAGCTCGGTGAACCTGCGGGTGTCGATGTTGCCGCCGGAGGCGATCACGCCGACGCGCCGCGGCGGGCCCGGGACGTGCCCGGCCAGGAGGGCGGCCAGGGCGCTGGCGCCGCTGGGCTCCAGGACGATCTTCAGGCGTTCGAACGCCAACCGCATGGCCTCCACGATCTCCTCGTCGCTGACCAGGGCGATGGCGTCGACCAGGCGCCGGTTGACGGGGAAGGTGAGCTCGCCCGGGGTGGGCAGGGCCTGGCCGTCGGCGATCGTCCGCGGCACGGGGATGGAGACGCGTTCCCCGCTCTCCAGCGAGCGCTTGGTGTCGTCGCCCTCCGCCGGCTCCACGCCGACGACCTGGATCGCGGGGTGCAGCGCCTTGGCCGCGACGGCGCTGCCGGCGATGAGGCCGCCGCCACCGACGGGCACGATCAGCGCGTCGAGCGCGCCGGTCTCCTTGAGCAGCTCCAGGGCGGCGGTGCCCTGCCCGGCGATGACGTGCGGGTGGTCGTAGGGCGGGATGAGAGCCAGGCCGCGCTCCTCGGCCAGGGCCCGGCCGAGCGCGGTGCGGTCCTGCGTGTAGCGGTCGTAGGTGACGACCTCCGCGCCGTACCCGATGGTGGCCTCCGCCTTGGAGCGGGGCGCGTCCTCGGGCATCAGGATGACGGCACGCGAGCCCAGCTCGCGCGCGGCCAGGGCGGTCGCCTGGGCGTGATTGCCGGAGGAGTACGCGGCGATGCCCCTGGCCAGCTGCTCCGGGGAGAGCTGCGCGGCGGCGTTGTAGGCGCCGCGGAACTTGAAGGCGCCGACACGCTGGAAGTTCTCGCACTTGATGAACACCTCGGCGCCGACGAGCGCGTTCAGGGTGCGGGAGGTCAGGACGGGCGTGCGGCGGGCGACGCCGTCGAGCCGCGCGGCGGCGGCTTGCACGTCGTCGAACGAGACGGTGACCATGGGGCTCCTCACGTCGGAAGAAACGGCGGGGGTGGTCTCAGCCGGGGGCGGCGACGGCGTGCGCCTCGACCGCTCCAGTTTGGCGGCACCTGCTCGACCTGGACGGCGAACGGCTCATGGGCCGGTCCGGTCCTTCTTGGTGTAGTTGTAGACGGTCGCCCTGGACACGCCGAGCAGGTCCGCGATGGTCTGCGCGGCGTCGCGGAAGTCGAACCAGCCGTCCTGGTGCAGCCGCCGTACGAGCGCCCGCTTGTCCTCCTTGCTCAGCGACCGTGGAGCGGCGGCACGCTCGGCGGCCATGGCATCGACCACGCGGCGCAGCTCGCGGGCGTTGCGGTCGCGCAACGTCTCCAAGGGCTCGTCGCGATGGTCGGGCTCCGTGGCAACCAGGTTCGCCAGGGCGAGCGTGACGGGCGACAACAGGGACACGTCGAGATTCAGGCACAGGGCCGCCACGTAGTCGCCGGCGGCGTTCTTGATCCCGATGGACGTGCTCTTCGCGGGCCGCCCGTCGGGGAACCGGTTCGGATAGTTCTGGATCACGCTGGGGTAGCCGGGGTCGGCGATGCGGGCCAGCCCCAGCTCGGTCACCGAGTCGCCGACCTGGCGGCCCGACAGGTTGTTCTCGATCACGCGGATGGCGTGCCGGGGGTTGCGCAGGTCGTGCAGGACCACCTCGCACAGGCCGGGGAACATCCGGCCCAGGGCGACGGCGATCTTCTCGGCCTCCTGGATGAGGTGCTCGTCCGCGTCGTCCATGAGGGCTCCCCGGTCCTTTAGATTTCTCATCTAAATCTAGACCGTACCATCTACATGTTGGCGAGGCGGGGAGCTGGCTTGAATGATCGGCGGAGCGGTACTGGGCAGCGGTCTCGGAGGCCAGAGTCGTCGCCGGCCTGGCGGTCCACGGGGAAGCGGCGTCCTCAGGGAGCATCGCCACCGGCATGCGGCGGCCGAACAGCGACGAGCTCGCCACGGCACCACGGCACCGTAGAGGGGATCGGGGTCGGCGCGAATCGTGGCGGGCGCCGCGGGACGAGGGCGACGCGCCCGTTCCAGCAGTCGCCCGCGGGTGGTCACGAACCGGAGCTCTGCCGGCCACGTTCCCGGAGAGCTTTGGCCGTCACGTTTCCCGGGAAGCTCTGCCGGCCACGTTTCGGATACGCGCCGGCGCGCGGACTCGGAGTCCGCGCGCCGGAAATATCAGGCCGTTTCCCGCTTCGGGAGCTTCCACCCGGGGCGGGGGAAATGGCAGGTGTACCCGTTGGGGTACTTCTGCAAGTAGTCCTGATGCTCGGGCTCGGCCTCCCAGAAGTCGCCCGCCGGGGTGACCTCGGTGACGACCTTGCCGGGCCACAGGCCCGAAGCGTCGACGTCGGCGATGGTCTCCTCGGCCACCCGCTTCTGCTCGTCGCTGGTGTAGAAGATCGCCGAGCGGTAGCTGGTGCCGATGTCGTTGCCCTGGCGGTTCTTCGTCGAGGGGTCGTGCACCTGGAAGAAGAACTCGAGCAGCGCGCGGAAACTGGTCTTGTCGGGGTCGTAGACGACCTCGATGGACTCCGCGTGGGTGCCGTGGTTGCGGTAGGTGGCGTTCGGGACGTCGCCGCCGCTGTAGCCGACGCGCGTGGACACGACGCCGGGCTGGTGGCGGAACAACTCCTCCATGCCCCAGAAGCAGCCGCCGGCGAGAATCGCCTTTTCGGTGGTCACGTCGTCCCCTTACTTGTCGGTGTCGCTCGCGAACAGGGTGCGGTATTCCCCGTACCCCTCCTGCTCCAGGTCATCGAGGTGGATGAACCGCAACGACGCGGAGTTGATGCAGTAGCGCAGCCCGCCCCTGTCGGCAGGACCGTCGTCGAAGACGTGCCCGAGGTGGCTGTCCCCGTGCAACGAGCGGACCTCCACCCGGACCATCCCGTGGCTGAAGTCCTTACGCTCGACGACGTTCGGCGTGGTGATCGGCTCGGCGATCGGCCCGCTGATCGGCCCGGTGATCGGCCCGGTGATCGGCTTGGTGAAGCTCGGCCAGCCGGAGTGGCTGTCGTACTTGTCGACCGACGCGAACAGCGGCTCGCCGGACACGACGTCGACGTAGATGCCGGGCTCGTGGTTGTCCCAGTAGGCGTTGGCGAACGGGCGCTCGGTGCCGTCCTGCTGGGTCACGCGGTACTGCTCCGGGTCGAGCCGCGAAACAGCTTCCGGGTTCTTGTGGTACTGGGTCTGCCGGGGCACAACTTTCCCTTCCCGGCCTTTCGGCACGAAGCTGGGGAACCAGGTGAAGCGCTCCTGGACGCGGAGATAGAGACACTCCACGGGCCGGTTCTATTCCTACGGACACCCGCTTGCTCCCGCTCTGCAACCTCCGCTCATCATCCGGTCTGCTCACCGCCGAGCGCGGACCGCTGCAGATCCTGGCCGATGCCGCTTATGCCGCCGCCGAGCTGCGCGCCGTCCTCACCGCGGCCGGGCACCGGCTGCTGATCAAGCCGCCCGCGCTCAAACCAGCCGTGATCGGCGGGTTCATGCTGGACGACTTCGTCATCGACACCACCGCCGCACGGTCACCTGCCCTGCCGGGCATACCGTCCCGCTGGCCGCGACCGGGGGCCGTGGCCAGCAGCGCCGCGCCACCTTGACCGGGCTGTGCGCCACCTGCCCGCTGCGTGATCGGTGCACCACCGCCAAGACCGGCCGCGTGCTCACCATCCGCCCGCACCACGACCTGCAGACCGCCGCCCGTCGGCAGGCCGCCACCGATCCCGCCTGGCAGGATGACTACCGGCGCTGGCGGCCCATGGCCGAACGGGCCGTGGCCTGGCTGGCCGCCCGCGGCAACCGCCGCCTGCGCTACCGCGGCACCGCCGCCAACGGCCGCTGGCTCCACCACCGCGCCGCCGCCCTCAACCTCCGCCGCCTGGTCAATCTCCACCGGCACGCAGGTTCGTGACGCGGTGTGGCGGGAGTTGGTCGTGCGGGCTCGCCGGGACGGGCCGGTGGGCGGGTCGTCGCCGTCGGGATGGCGATGCCCGGGTTGCGCCGTCAGTGGCTGCCGGTCGCCGCACTCGCCAAGACCTCAGTCGGCGTCGGCCGGCCGCAGACCGGTGAACAACATGCCGGGGCGGCGAAGTTCGAACGCGGCGACGAAGCCACCAAGGTCGAACAGCAGGTCTACCGAAGCGCACGCGAACGTCTCCGCGGCGGCTCGAGCCGACCGATCCGTACCGCGCAGCCGCCGGGCACGCGCTCCGGCCACGAGACCCAGGGCCATCGGCACCGCGAGTAGGCTGCGACCGCCGTAGCGCGGAACGAGCGCGATTCCCACCGCTGCGGCCGCCGTCGCCAGAGTGAAGGCGTTCAAGACGGGGCGCCTGTGGCTCGGGTGGATCGTGCACAGCCATTGTTCGGAGCGCCCGTAGGTGAAGAGTCGTCGGCAGGCCGTGGCGAGGGAGTCCGTGCTGGCGTGGTCGTGGATGACCACCGTCTCCGGGTCGCACACGGTTGTGTAGCCGGCATCGGACATCTTGATGCCGAGGTCGACGTCCTCGCCACCGACGATCGTGAGACTTTCCGAGGGAAAGCCACCGACCTCTTCGAAAGCCTTCCGGCGCACCGCCAGGTTGGTCGTCGTCGCCCAGGTGACCGTCGCCCGCCGCCGAGGACGTTCCAGGTCGTCGTTGAGCAACTTGGACCAGCGCATGAACCGGTACGTCGGCGCCTCACTGTGCTCCACGAAGGTCGGACCCGCGACACCACCTACGGAGGGGTCCGCGCCGCGCAGCGTCTTCACGTGGCGTTCGAGAATCTCCGGGGGAACCCTGCAGTCGGAGTCCGTGAACAGAATGAGGTCGTATCGGGCCTGCGCCACGCCCAGGTTGCGTTTCGCGCCGACGTGGCGGGGACCGGTCACGTACCTCGCGCCGAACTCCCGGCAGTTGAGCTGGTGACTCGCAGCATCGGCCGGTTCGGAGTCGTCGACGACGAGCACCTCCGCGGGCTCGGGGCTGCGATCCATGGCCGCGCGCAGCGAGGCCAGCTGCGCACGCATCTGCGGTACCCGGCCCTTGACGGGGACGACGACCGAGATCCCGCGTTCATACTCTACTGTGGACACACATCCTCCTGAAGTCGACGTTTCTCCGACGGCTGGCGTGGGCCGCGATGCCCGACCCCCATGTAGTGCAGGACGTTGCGGGTCAATGTCTGGATGCCGGGATCGGCCGCGAGCGCTCCGGGGTAGTTGGTGGCTCCGGCGTTGAAGACGATTCCGCCGGCCGGGCGTTCCCACAGGATCAGGTCGGCTCCGTAACCGGCCTGCACGCCCCAATGGGTGACGAAGCGTGGGCCATGGTCGGCGTGCCCAAGAATGGTGAGCCCTTCGGGATCGAGGGCCGGTTTGCCCAGTGCCTGCGGCAGCCCGTCCATTTCGTAGCCACTGACCGCCGGCCCGTCGTGCGACCGGGTGCCGATGAACGCACCATCCTCCAGCGGAACCTTTTCCGGTTCCTGCATGAGGAAGTGGTCGGGCGCACAGATGGTGAAGGGTGCGTAGGCCGTCTCGTCGCCGCTGTCGATCCACCCGAGCGACTCCAGCCCGAGCAGTTCGCTCGGCGGTCGGCCCAGGTGGGACCACTGGCCGCCGGGGTGACCGTCGGTATGCCAGCGTTCTGCCCACCGTTCGGGTGGCAGCCAGGCATCGTCCAGGCCATCGCCCAGGGAGGTCTTGCGGGTCTCGAGGACCCTCGTCCGCGGGTCATAAGTGACCCGCCAGAAGGCCGTGTTGCCGCTGAGGCAGAGCACCTTTCCGCCGCCGCGCAAGTAGGTTTCGACACCGTCGCGCATGCGGTCGGTCCAGTATTCGTTATGGCCGACGATCATCAGAGCCGCGAACCGGTCGAGCAGGGCCGGCTCGGCGTCGAGTTCAGCGTCGGTGATGCATTCGTAGGCGTATCCCTCCTCGGCGAGCCACGCCTCGGTCTGGCGCTCCGGCCGCACCAGGTGCTGGTGGAGCGTCGCGTCGCGCAAGTGCGTCCGGTGCCGGAACGGCTGGACGCGCGGAAGCGGCATTCGCATACCAAGGTTGAAGAACAACCGTCCGCCTGCGTTCCGGGTGTATGCCGAGGACATGAGCCCCGGGACGTGTACGCCGTCGGTGGCTCGGCGGGCGTAGGCGGTCCACGTGAACGTCGCGAAGAGCAGGGCTACCGACCGGGGGCGTCGCGGCGTCAGCCGCACCACGACGAACGGCAGCTCCACCGGATCGTCGGCGCCGGCCAAGGTCACCCGGACGTAGTAGGTACCGCTGTCCGCATCGTCCGGGACGACGAGTTCGGCTGCCGCGGGCCACTCGCAGTCGACCAAGTCGTCGGAGGAGAACCGGATACAGCCGCCACGCCGGGGATCGGCGTCCGGGTCGTAGCCGGCCCGGCCTGCGGCGGGGGAGGAAGGCGGGCCGGGGAGATTGAGGACGGGTGCGTTGACCAGGACGCCGGTGAGGCCGTTCCCGCTGACGTCCTGGATGTGCGTGCCCCTCCTTTCGCGGAGCGGCCAATGGGCGACCAGCGACTCCCGCCCCACTTCGACGAGGGGAGCCGTCGCTCGATTCTTCGTCAGCGCCAAGACTTCGTCAGCGTTCAGAGGCCGGGAGAACAGCGCCACATCGCTCACGTCACCATCGAGGAGGTGATCCGCTACGCCGCTCTCGCCCGCGGCGCCGATCCGGAGGGGTTGACCGGTGGCTCCGCCCTGCCGTGCCGGACGGGCGGCGCGGCCTTCGCCGGCGACCGTACCGTCCACCCACAGGCGCACCCGGTCGTCGTCGATCGTCGCGGTGAGGTGGACCCACTCGTCCAACCGTCGCCGCAAACTCACCTCGGCGAAACACCAGAAGACGCGGTCATGACGAGCCCCGTTACCCGCGTAACAGCGGGGCCTGCCGTCGGCGTCGACCCCCAAGGCCCAGCTGCACCGGTCTGGGTAGTCCATCTGGCTGATGATCGCGGCCCAGCTGGATGTCTCCGTCGTGGCGGGCAGAGCGCCGAGCCGGACCCACGCGGAGATCGTGGCCGGTCGGTCGATGCCGGGGTCGTCCATCCACGCGTACGACCCTGGATGGACGTCGTGCCGGGCGGCGCCGGCCGAGGCGAGCGACGCCAGCCACCGCACGTCCGCGCGGTCGCCGTCGTCGTCCGGCTCCGGCTGCACCAGTGCCTTGTGGCCGAGCTCACCCACAGCGATCTTGTATGCCGCCGGTGCGTTCAGATGGATACGCAAGACCTGTCCCGGTCGCACGCCAAGCGGATCGACGTATCCGGCCAGACCCGCAACCCGAACGGGGCGTTGAGCCGGACGCTCCACCACGGACGCCGCGGCGGCACGGAGGTTCCACGCGTTACCCGTCGCGGCGGACGGGTGTGTGCCTGCTGCCATGGCTCTTCCCTCTTGATTCGGATAACGGCGCGGTCGGCGTCACCGTCGGGACCGCGAACTGAGCACTGCCGCGTCACTGATGTCCTGCAGTGCCTGGGCGATCGCCACGGCGAGGTCAAGCTCGTCCAGGTCCTTGCCGCCCGGAGCTCCCCGGGCCAGGGCGATGAACTGCCGGACCTGGCGGTCCAGCGGCAACTCATCGGACACCTCGACCGGTACGCCGTTGACTCGCAGCCGATGGCCGGCGAAGTCGTCATACACGAGAGAATCTCCGTCGGCGGTGGTGACCGACAGCCGGTGTGTCTTCTCCTCTACCGTGTTGGACAGTTCGAGGCGCACCGCGGTGGCGCCCGCACGAAGGTCAGCGGTCCATTCCTCACTGCCCGGCCCGCGAACCCGGCATTGTGCGTGCTGGACCGTCATCGGGGCGGCACGCACGAGATCGAGCACCATGGCGAGGTCGTGGGGGCCGTAGTCCCACAGCGCGTTGCAGTCGGCCCGGATCGGGCCGTTCCCGCCGGCAACACAACGGATCTCTTTGATGGCACGACCGCGGATGAGCCGGCGAAGCTCCTGATATGCCGGGGCACGCAGGTGCTGATGACCGACGAGCATGGGTGTGCCGCTGCGCCGGGCGTGGGAGCACAGACGTACCGTGCCGAGCAGGTCGGCCGTCAATGGCTTCTCCACCAGGACCGGGATTCCCCGGTTCAGGATGGCGGTCACAACGGGCTCATGGGTCGATGCCGGCGAGGCCACGATGACGCCGTCCACTCGAGCCGATGCCACCAGTGCCGCCGGCGTCGGCCACCGCACCGGGCCGGGTGGTCCTGGTCCGCCGCGGCCCGCCGTGTCAGAGATCACCACTTCCGATTCCGGCCACAGTCGGCCGATAGTGGCGAGGTACCGCGATCCCCACCGTCCCGTGCCGATCAAGCCGATCCGAAGCTGCTCGGCAGCGTTCACCGGTAGGCGTCCTGCGCCCAGCCGAAGAATCTGCGCAGTCCGTCGGTGAATTCGACGTATGGCTCATATCCCAGATGCTGATAGGCCTTGGTCAGGTCGGGGCAGCGCCGCATCGGCTCGCTGGCCGGGTAAGAGTGGGGGTAGTCGACGATCTGGTACCGCAGGCCGGACATCGGGATCTGCTCGCGCACCGCGGCGACCAGATCGATCATCGAAATTTCCGGCGTCGCCGAGCCGACGTTGTACGCCTCGCCCGAGCGGCCGTGCAGCAGCGCCAAAAGCACGCCTCTGATGGCGTCGGTGACGTAACAAAAGGTGCGTGTCTGGCGGCCGGAGCCGTAGATGTTGACCACCCGACCGGCCACCAAGCATTCGGCGATGTTCGGCATGACCCGATAGTCGGTGCGCTGCAAACCCGGTCCGTAGATGTTGAACGGCCGCACGATGACGGCCTCCACGCCGTAGTTCTCGTGGAAGACTCGCAGCAGCGTTTCCCCGAAACGCTTGGATTCGTCGTAGCAGCTTCGCGGGCCGAGGCAGGAGACGTTGCCGTTGTAGTCCTCGCCGGTCGGGACGTGCTGCGCGTCCGGGTCGCCGTAGATTTCGGAGGACGACATGAAAAGCAGTTTCGCCCCGTGCACCTGCGCCAGCTCCAACATCCTACGGAGCCCTCGGCTGGAGACGTCCATGGTCTCCAACGGGAACTTGCGGTAGTAGTGGGGGCTCGCGATGCCGGCTGCGTGGACGATGTAGTCGACGCCGCCGGACAACTCGAAGGGTTCAGACACATCATGCTCGACGAAGGTGATGTACGGGTCATCCTGCATCCCGTCCGGCTCGCCGGAGGTCAGGCAGTTGTCCAGAGCCGTCACCTGGCAGGGTTCCGCGAGGATCGTGGTGTTCAGGTGGCGGAAGACCGCGACGAGGTAGCGGCCCAGGAAACCGTTCGCCCCGGTGATCAGCACCCGACGTCCGGTGAACAGATGCACATGGTCACCCAGTGCCGAAACGAGTTCCCGGATGTCGTCCTCAAGTAGGTATGCCATCGGTTGCCACTCCAGTGCTCGTCAGCCGGTGAGTGCACGGACCTGGGGGTTGATCCAATCGCCCGCCCAGTCGCTGTGGCGGGCCACGATCGAGTCGTAGAAGTTCCACGCGAACACGACGCACCAGAATCCCTTGCCGGACACCGCCGCCAGGCGGTCGGAACCGACGACGGGAAGGTGGGTGCCGGGGGTGTACAACCCGCGCTTGAGAGGACTGTCATCGACGACGAACTCGAGGTCGTCGCGGTCCAGTTCGAGGGCGTACATCATCGTGGTGAGTTTCGCTGGAGCTCCGTACCCGCAGAAACGAGCTCCTTCGCTACGCAGGGCGGCCAGGTGCGCACGGAGCTCGGAGGCGCGCGCGGCGATGCGTTTCCGGAGGACGGAGTAGGTCTCGGGCAGGAAGAGTCCCGCCGAGATTTCCAACTCCACCAGTTCCGCGACCCGGGCACTCACCGGTCGTGGCTCGGCTGAAACGTACACCCTGATCGATCCGCCGTGAGCGCGAACCCGCCGTACATCGAACAGGGTCATGCCCAAGCGGGCGAAGAATCCGATGAGAGGACGAACAGCATGGTAGGAGAGGTGCTCGTGGTAGATGGTGTCGAACAATCCCTGCTCCACGACGTCGAGAAGGTAGGACACCTCGAAAACGAAGACGCCGTGCGGTGCGAGCAGGTCACCGACGCTCAGAGCCGTGTGCTCCAGATCCGCGATATGGGCGAAGACGTTGTTCGCCGTCACGAGTTGAGCCGGACCGAGCTCGGCACGCAGCGCCTGAGCAACCCGCCGGTCGAAGTAAGCGTTGGTCGTGGGAATGCCGCGGGCGACCGCGGCGGCGGCGATCTTGCCGGCCGGCTCCACGCCATGGACCCGGGTCATGCCATTCTCGAGAAATCGGGCCAGAAGCGTGCCGTCGTTGGAGCCGATGTCGACGACGAGTGAGTCCGGGCCCAGTCCTGCCGTCTCTGCCGCCTGGCGGGCGTATTCGGCGAAGTGGGCGACGAAGACAGGCGAGGTCCCGGAGACGTAGACGTAGTCGTCGAACAGGCGCGTCGGGTCGACGACCGCCTCGAGTTGCAGGTGCCCGCAGTCGGCGGCGGCACAGAGTTGCAGGTCGAGCGGGAAGACGTCCTGCCGGGCGGGCCGCTCGAGGAATTCGTTGGCACAGGGTGTCGGCGGCAGGGACAAGACGATGTTGTCGGCGGTGTCGCTCCCACACAGGGCGCAGACCCGGCGATGGGCAATCACACTCATGAAAGCGGGCCCCCGGGGGGCGAGGACCGCCGATCGGGATCGTTGATCTTGTAGGTGAACGCACCTGCTGTTTCCGACCACACCACCGAGAAGAGCGGGTCGACCCGCACCACATCACTCTCGTGGGACACGTGGTCCCGCAGGTTGCGCGCGAAAGTCATGAAAGTCGTCGGTACCGGGAAGTACATGACATGCTCGACCATCGGCGGCGTGAAGAACAACTGTCCGGCGTGGAATTCGGACACCTCTGGCAGCGCGGTGCTGCCGGACGGCCGCCACCCGTACACCACGGTGCCGGAGACGACGAACGAATAATGCCAGTCGGTCTTGTGGTAATGGTTAGCCCGTAGGGAACCGGCGTTGCTCTCGATCCAGGCCGCCGAGGTGAACCTTTTAAGAAGGACGTTCAGGATCCGTCCCGAAGAATTGACGAAGGGTTCGTCGAGCGGAACCAAAGGGGTATCCGGGTATTTCTCCTCGTCGACAAGCCTGGTGTACTCGGCATGCGTGAAGCCTGATGTCGGTCGACCCATTGCATCTCCTTCTTGCGTGTCGCATTCGTCGCAGCCCTGAGGCTCAACGCGGCGTTTCGCCCATCGGAATCTCCGCCGCCATGATCCGCATCGCGTTGAGCGACCACCTCACCCGACGAACCACCCAACCTGGCGAGACACCTGAACCGCCATGCCCTCTCAGGACTCCGCCAGCTTCCTCAGTCTCAGCTCGGACTCGGCCCGCAGGGACAGCGCCTCGTCCGGGCTTTCGGCCACGCAGACCACGTATATCCGGCCGCGGAAAGGCCCTCCGGCGACGGCCGCCGCGTTGAGCGTGGCGAAGTTGTTGACCAGCACACCCGAGGTCCCGCTACCGTCGAAGAGCACATCTCCGAGGGCGTCGGCGACCTCGCCGAAGCCGTGGACCCGGGACGGTCTCAGCTCGATCGTTGCCGCGATCCCATGCCGCCCCTCGGGGATGAACCGCTCGGCGATACGGTTCTGGTAGGTCGACATGTTGAAACGGGCGTTGATCTCCAGACAGGGGTACAGCGTGCCGTCTGGGCCGAGCAGGGCGTCCACACCGACCAGTCCGGCATACCCGTCGGCGTGCAGCTGCCGGCCGATCAGCCCCGCGGCTCGGTGGAGTTCGGCCGTCGTCGCCGCGGGCAGGTCCACCGGGAAGCGGTGGCCCTGGTGCACCCCGTTCCGCAGCACCGCGGCCTTCACCGTCTCGAACCGGACGTCACCCGATCTACTCACGATGAACTGGTAGTTGAGGTCCTCCGCGCGCTCGATCCAGGACTCGACCACGAGGTCGGCCCGGCTCTGCTCGCCGCGTCGGCCGAGCCGGCGCACCAGTCGTGCCGCCGTCCGCTCGTCCGGTACCAGGACCATGCCGCGACCGGATACCCCGTACGATTCCTTCACCACCGCCCGGCCGGCACGGGCGAGTTGCCGCGCGAGGGCGCCGGACAGCTCGCCGACGGTCTCGCAGACCTCGCCCGGCACGACGGTCAGTCCGGCGGCATCGGCCAGCCGGCGGCTGTAGACCTTGCCGTTGACCGCCTTGCAGACCTCCGCGCCCGGGCCGGCCAAGGGCAGTCCGGTGCGCGCCGCCAGGCGCTCCTCGGCGGGCGAGGCCCCAAGCGGCATCAGATAGGTGTTCCCGTCCGCGAGACCCCGGAGCGTCTCGATCAGCTGCGGGGACGCCAGCGCGTCCTCGGTGACGGTACGCGTAGGCTCGCTGCTCTCCGCCCACACCACCTGCCCGACGGCCGCGCCGACCCTGGACAGATAGGCGGCGTACTCCTGGTCCATGGGTGCCTTGAGGACGACCGTGTCCTCCGCCTCTGCGAGCAGGACCCCCATCTCCTCCATCCGGTTGACCGTGACACCGGCGAAAGCGATGCCGGCCCCTGGCAGCTTGGGCTCACCGACGGACCAACTGCGCTCCACCTCGAAGTTGTTCAGATAGACGAAACGCGCTTCGGCGCGGCCGACCAGGTCTCGCTTGAGCCGTCCCGCGAAATCCATCCTGTCCCTCTTTCGGTCCTGGCCAGCGGCGCGCGCGGAGCATGGGCAACGATGCCGCTGGGCGCCCTGGCCCGCCAAGGCGCGGATGGGCGCCCAGGAGGCTGTACCAACGGCCATACCGCAAAGTGGGGCTGCCCGCCGGACCGGACCTGACCAAGACTCGAAACCGGCCGCCCGGCTGTGTACCGGTCTCCCGGCTGCGCACCGGTCTCCCCGGCTGCGCACCGGTCTCCCGGCTGTGCACCGGTCTAGGCACCACCGGTACCGAGGCGAAGCAGGGAGGTAGACGTGGACGTCGGCATGACCATCGGTGGTCGGGTCACCCGCGGGGCGGCGACGCTGCCTGTCGAGAACCCGGCCTGGGCGAAGGAGTTCGCGCGCGCGCCGGCCGCCTCGACGCAGGACGTCGATCGTGCGGTGGACGCAGCCGTCGCCGCCTTCCCCGGCTGGTCGGCCCTGTCGTTCGCCGAGCGGGCCCGGCTGCTGCGGGACTGCCGCACGCTGCTGCACCGGCACGTCGACGAGCTCGCCCGGCTGCTGACGCTCGAACAGGGCAAGCCGCTCGCCGACGCGCGCGGCGAGGCCGCTCTGGCCGCCGACTGGTTCGGGCACACCGCCGCCCTCGCGCTGCCCGGCGAGGACCTGGTCAACGAGCCCGGAGCCCTGATATCCATGGAGCACGTCCCTTACGGGGCGGTCGCGGCGGTGGCGCCGTCGAATTTTCCGCTGATCCTGGCGGTCACCAAGGTCGCTCCGGCTCTGCTGGCCGGCAACACCGTCGTCCTGAAGTCCTCCGAGGTCACGCCGCTGGCCAGCCTGCGGATGACGGAGCTGCTCGGCGAGGTGCTCCCCGCCGGGGTCTGCAATTCGGTCTGCGGCGGTCCTGCCACCGGGGCGGCGCTGACCGAGCATCCGCAGATCGGCCTGGTCTCGTTCACCGGGTCGGTGCCGGCCGGCCGGGCGATCGCACGCTCCGCCGCGGACAACTTCAAGCGTGTCGTCCTTGAGCTCGGCGGCAATGACGCCTGCCTCATCCTGCCGGGCGCCGACGTCACCGCGCTCGCGCCCCGCATCTTCGCCGCCGCCATGGTGAACAACGGCCAGTTCTGCGCCGCGATCAAACGGATCTACGTCCACGCGTCCGATGCCGATCAGCTCACCTCGGCCCTGGCCGATCTGGCGGCCACCGCCCGGCTGGGCGACGGGCTGTTAACAGGCACCGAGTACGGCCCGCTGGTCAGCCGGGCCCAGCTCGATCGGGCGACGGCCCTGGTCGCGGAGGCCCGTGCCGCCGGCGCGCGGGTCATCCCAGGCTCCCGGACACCGGACCTGCCGGGCCACTTCCTTACGCCGACGGTGGTGACCGGTCTGCCCCGCGGCACCCGGCTGGAAGCGGAGGAGCAGTTCGCCCCCGTGCTGCCGGTGTTCGCCTACGACACGGTGGAGGAGGCCGTGGGCCGGGCCAACGGCACCGAGTTCGGCCTCGGCGGCTCCGTCTGGGGCGACGAGGAGCACGCCGTGTCGGTGGCCACAGGGCTCGACTGCGGGACGGTCTGGATCAACACCCATGGAGTGCTGCGGGCCGAGGCGCCGTTCGGCGGTTACCGGTCCTCCGGCATGGGCACGGAGTACGGCTACTGGGGGCTCCTCGAATACGCCCGCATCAAGGTCCGCAATATCGCCAGGCCGTAGTGTGCCGCCCACCCTCCGGCGATCCCGGACTCCCGGAAGAACAGTCTGTTGTGCGGTCGAGATGTCATTCGGCCTCGGAGCCGCCGTCGCGGCACCGGAACCGCCGCCCGGCCTCTGGGTCAGCGGCTCCTCAGCGGACAAGTCGGAATACGTGATCACGGAAGGAATCGGGACGGCCCGTGTTCGAGCGTAGTGTCGTTGTGGGTGACGAACCCATTCCCTATTATTACGGTTTCGGCTGTGCGGATGATCTCGTCAACGCACTCGCCGCCGAGTTCAAGAACGCTGACGCGGGCCTGCTGGTAGCCGACCGGGCGGTGGCGAAGTTCGCCGAGGACATCGTCGGCCGCCTTTGCGAGTACATGACCATGCACGTGTACTTCCTCGACGCCGAGGAGCGTAACAAGACACTCGGTGCCGTGCAGTCCGTGATCGATTTCGCGATCGACCGGCGACTCACGCGGGAATCCTTCTTCCTCGCGATGGGCGGTGGACTGACCGGGAACATCGCCGGCCTCGCCGCCTCCCTCATCTACCGGGGAGTCCGCTTCGCCCACCTGCCCACGACATCCGTGGCCGCCTTCGACTCGGTGCTGTCGCTCAAGCAAGCGGTCAACCTGCCCCGGGGAAAGAACCTCTGTGGTTGCTATGCGCGCCCGACCGCCATCGCATGCGATCTCGAATGGCTGACGACGGGACCACGTAGCGGCTTGGTCAACGGGCTGGCGGAAATGGTGAAGAACGTGCTGATCGCCACCCCTGAGCACGAGACCTTGCTGCTGCGCTCCCTCGGCCGGCTCGGCGAAGAAGCCGCGCCGGACGCGCTGTTGAGCCTCATGCGCATCGGGATCGACACCAAGGAGCCGCTGCTGCGTGCCGATCCGAAGGAACGTAAGGAAGCGCTCATTTTCGAGTACGGGCATACAGCGGGCCACACCGTCGAGTTCGTCTCCAAGGGAGTCATCCGCCACGGCGAAGCGGTGGCCTGGGGGATGCTCGTCGCGGCGGAGGTCAGCAGATCGCTCGGATACATGGACGAGGCCGAGGTGGCCCATCACCGCGAGATCGTGTCCCACCTGGGGCTGCCGGACCCCCGCTCGCGGCTGGGCGGCTTGGACTTCGCGCGAATGCGCCAGGTGCTCGCGGCGGACAACAAGCGGGGATATGTTCAGTGCGCTCCCGACGAGGTGCCGATGGTGCTGCTGAAAGGCGTCGCCGAACCGGTCCTGGCCGCCAGCGGTCATCCCCTGGTGGCTGTTCCCCTGGACACCGTGATGACAGCCCTGAGCACGGTGGCCGCAGCCTGATCCTTTCGGGATCCGACCGGAGGAAACACGATGCAGGAAGAATCTGTGCGCTCCGACGCGGAGTTGCTTCCGCTCGCTCCGAGCCAGGAAGCGATCTGGGAATTCATCCACTACTTCTCGCCCGACGATCCAGGTGCCGAGCGGTTCAACGTCTGCGACTTCAGGTTGCTGGAGGGACCGGTCCAGCTGGAGTCGTTGTACGACGCCATCGACGATGTCGCGGGGCGACACGATGCTCTCCGGATCGAGTTCGCCGAACTGGGCCCGGACCCGCTACTGCGGATCCGGCACGATGTGCGGCCGGTGGTGTCGTTCGTCGACCTCTCGGATCTCTCGGAGGAGAAGCAGCTGGCACCGGTCGCGCGGTTGATACAGGAATCATCCGCGCAGGTCTTCGATTTCCGCGAGGCGCCACTGTGGTCCGTCCGCCTCGTGCGCCTCGCGCCGGAACGGCACCTTGTCGTGGCCGGCTTCTCTCACCTCGTCTGCGACGGACGGTCCCTCAGCGTCTTCTTCAGCGACCTGATGAGGAGTTACGGCATCCGGCGAGGCGACCTTTCCCAGGCGGCCCGGACAGGCCCGGCCACTCCAGAAGTCTCCACGGCAGTCACGTTCCGCGAATTGGCGGAGCTTCAACGCATCGCGCAGGATTCCACCACAGGAGACCGCCGGACGGCGGACCTCGGTCTGGCTCGCCCCGGAAACCTGTTTCCCACCAGGGCACAACGCGGCGAACGTTCCGGCGCCGACATGGTCGCGGAGACCTCGTATGCCTTTTCCTTCGAGGACGGCATCTCCACCGGAGTACGGCGCCTGGCCTGGCAGTTGAGAACCACCCCGTTCGTCGTGCTTCTCGCCGCCTATCAAGTTTGTCTGCGACTGCGCACGGGCCTCGACGGCCTGCGCATCGGCACCGTCACCCTGGCCCGGGGAAAGATGGACGGGGCCGCCCGGTCCATGGGGCAGTTCACCACCAATGTGTACCTCCTGTCCGCAGCGCGGGCGGACGTTCCCCTGCGTGACGTCGTGACGGAAACCCATGCGCGCCTCAAGCGCGAGACGACCAGAGGGTGGTCCTTCAAACGCATCGCGCGCGCCGTCCACCCGGATTTCGAGAAGGAGCGGCCCTGGCCGTTCCTCCACCTCTTCGACTCCTGGTTCCAGGCGGACCCGCCGAGGTTCCAGGAGGACGACCGGGTCGGCGTTCTCTTCATCAGCCGTCCGGACATGTTCTGCCCCACTGGCGCCGCTGCGAACGGTCCTCTCATGCCCCCGGCCGGCGACCTGGAGCTGTGGATGAAGCGTGGGGCGCCCTCCATCTCGGTGAACCGCGCACGGACCGGCGGTACGGTCACCTACAACCCCTGCTTCTTCGAGGCGGACGTGGCTGCGGGTCTCGCCCGGGACTATCGCCAGACCGTGGGACACATCGTGGAGCGCCCGGACCTGCCCGTCGGCCGCATACAGCTCCACCAGAACTGATCCAGCACGACACCGGCCTCGCACCGGACGATGCGCACGGCCCGCCGGATCACTGGTACGCGATCAGGACCTTCGCCACCGCGTCGGCGATGTCGGCCATGTCGCGCTCGTCCCCCAGGAAGCTGCCGTGATGGGCGAGCACGGTGTGTGCGACCAGGTGTTCGGCGTGCGGATACGTTCGGGCACGGTGCTCGGCGACGAAGCGCTCGGCGAGGTGCGCGAGGCTCGGCTTCGTCCACGGCCGCAGCAGCGTGCTGCGGTTGAGGGGCGCCCGCGGAGGATAGAAACGCGTGTGCAGCTCGGCGGTGAGCGCGTCGGCGATCTGCTGCGCCGTCACCCCATCCGGCAGCGGATCGAAGATCAGCGGTACCTCGTAGAGGGAGAGCCGGGTCTGTTCCTCGCGGTGGTTCAGCAGCCGCACACCGGGCACGTCCGCGAGCAGCTTCCCGAGCAGGAGGTAATTGGCGTTGCGTATCGCGTGCTGCTCGTCGAGAATGCCGAGCTGGGCGCACAGGACCGCCGCGCCGAACTCGCTGAGACAGAAGTTGGCTCCCATCAGGGTCGCACTCTCCACGAGGTCGAGGCCCATGGCCGTCGACTGACCGCCGGCGTACCGCCGGGAGTCGGCGCGCAATTCCTCGAGGAGCGCGGCCAGCGCGTCGTCATCGGTGACCACGGCACCACCCTCGCCCGCGGTGAGCACTTTGGAGTGCTGCATGCTGAAGCAGCCGATCCGGCCCAGCGATCCGGCCTGCTTCCCGAGCCACTGGGCGCCGTGCGCCTGGGCCGCATCCTCGATGACGGTGATGCCCAGGGGATCGGTGATCTCGCGAATCCCTGGGATGTCCGCCATGGCGCAGGCCCAGTGAACGGCGATCAGGGCGCCCGTATCCGCTTCCGGTGCGACGTTGTCCGGGCCGACACAGCCCGTCTCGGGGTCGACGTCGACCAGTATCGGCACGAGGCCGGCGCGGAAGACCGCGCTGGCGCTCGCCACCCAGGTGAGCGCCGGTACGAGGACCGTGGACCCGTAGGGCAGCCGGAGAGCTTCCAGTGCGGTGACCAGGGCGCTGGAGCCATGGTCCACCGGCACGCAGTGGCGCGTGCCCACGTACTCGGCGAACCTCCGGCCGAAAGCACGCTCGTAGGGTTCGCTGCCCGTGGCCGGTCCGCTGATCCCCCAGCGGCCGCCGGCGAGCACGGAGGCCAGCAGATCTGGGGCGTTCTCGGCGGGCTGCGGCCATCTGGGCCACGGTCGGTTCGGTGGACGGACGGGGGAACCCCCCGCGATCGCCAGCGTGTCCGGCGCCGGACGGGCGGACGTAAGGTGTGCTTCGTCTGGCATCATGTTTTCCCTTCCTGTCGCCCGCCGATGCATGGCGGCTCACCTCCGTCAGTGTGCGAACACCATGGCCGAATAGGTGCCGCCGAGGCCGGCGGCGGCCATGACGTACCGATCGCCGTGATTCAGGCGTCCACCGTCACGAGCGTCCAGATAATTCAAGAAGGCGTCCGCGCAGAAGCTGTGTCCCATGGTCGGCACGTTGTCGAGGAAGACTCGGTCGAGCGGTATGCCGAGGAGCGTGCAGACCTTTTTCCAGGTGAACCGGTTGACATTGTGCGGCAATATAAGGGCGATGTCGTCCAATGTCAGTTTCGCCGAATCGACCGCATCCAGAATGATCTGCGCCAGTGCGGGAACGTAGTCGCCGCGTCGTCCGTAGATCTTGGTGGCGGACCCGATCAGCCTGTCGTGGTCGGCGGAGGACGCGATCAGTGCCGCCGCCGTGCCCTCGCTGTTGATGGTGATGTCCGACAGGAGCTGAACTGTCGGCGAGAACGCCTTCTCGCCCGTGAGGACCAGCGCGAGCGCCCGGGGATCCGGGTCGGCGGCCAGCAGCCGTCCAGCGAGTGACACCGCGAGCAGGCCGGTCGCGCAGGAATGCTGCGTCACCGTGAATGCCGTCGCGTGTTCCAGGGACAGCGACCGCACGACCTCCTGCACATGCATCAACGGGTACGGGGAGGCGAACTCGATCGCACGCCCCAGGACGACATAGCGAACGTCCTTCTCCCGCTCGCGGAGCTGGGTCAGGCCCGACGCCGACGCCAGCATGAGGTCCATCGCGGTGGAGCCGGTTTCGTAGGGAAACCACCTGAGCCCGAACAGGCGTTCGTAGAGGCGTACGCGCGACGGCGTCAGGCCCAGTCGGGCCCCCAGCTCCTCGATTCCGATCCGCTGCCGGGGAACATGTCTCGACACCTCGACGATGGCGGTCAGGACGACCCCCTCGCGGTGGCCGAGGCATGCTCGGGATCCGCATCGGTCGTCACCAGTTGTCCCTCCGCTCCTGCCGCCGGCGTGCCGGGCTACCGGGCCCGATTTTTCAGCCGCCTGGGCGCTGTTGGGAATCTGGCATTCACCCCTGGACCTTTGGGCAGGTCCGTGGACCGCCCGCCCAAGCCTTGTCCCCGAGGCGGAGCGGACCGAGCATGACCGTAGTCCGGGCCTCCGCCGGGCGGCACGAGTCCACCGACCTGAGAGCCTATGAACATCCAGGGAATCGAATACACGGAGCTGGTCGAACGCTTCGGCACGCCGCTCTACGTCTACGACGGCGATGTCCTGCTGCGCACCCTTTCCGCCCTGTCCGGGGCGCTGCACCCCGCCCTAGAAGCCTTCTTCTCGCTTAAATCGAACCCGAACATCAGCGTGTTCGCCACCCTCCTCGAGGGCGGCGCGCGGGCCGAGGTGTCGTCGCTGGTCGAACTGCGCACCGCGCTACTGGCCGGCGCCGAAGCGCGAGACATCATCTTCCTCGGCCCCGGCAAGAGCGACGACGAGCTGGCCGCCTGCCTGGAGGCGGGCGTCTACGCCATCGTCGCCGAGTCCTTCGACGAAGTGGACCGGATCGACCGGCTCGCCGACGAGCGCGGAGTCCGTCAGCGCGTCCTGCTGCGGATCAATCCGGCCTTCACGGTCCGCGGATCGCGCCTGACCATGGGCGGGCGGCCGCTGCAGTTCGGGATCGACGAAGCGCTGGTGCTCGCGGCCGGAGACCTGTCGTCTCGCTGGCGGAACGCCGAACCGGCGGGCATCCACGTGTACATGGGCACCCGGATCCTCGATCCCGACATCATCGGGAGGAACACCCGCTACATCCTGGATCTGGCGGACCGGGTGGCAGCCGCCACAGGGATCCCGCTGGAGGCCGTGGACATCGGCGGCGGACTGGGCGTCGCCTACTTCGACGGCGAGGAGGACCTCGACGAAAAGCGGGTGGCCGACTGCATCAACCCCCTGATCGAGGAGTTCGCGCGCACCCACCCCGGTACGCGCCTGCTGATGGAATCGGGGCGCTTCCTGACTGCGCGCGCCGGTGTCTACGTGGTGTCGGTGCGTTATGTGAAGGAGTCCATGGGCAAATGGTTCGCCGTCGCGGACGGCGGCAGCAACCACCACATGGCCGCGGTGGGCATCGGCTCGTACACCAAGCGGAACTTCCCGGTGGTCCTGCTCAACCGTCCGCACGACGACAGCGCGCTTCGGCCCTGGACCATCACCGGTCCGCTGTGCACGCCTAACGACACCCTGCTCAAGGGTGCCGTCCTGCCGCCGCTCCGGGAAGGTGACCTGCTGGGCGTCACCCGATCCGGCGCCTACGGCCCTTCGGCCTCGCCTGGCCGGTTCCTGAGCCACGGCTTCCCCGCTGAGGTACTCGTCCGGGACGGCGTGGCCCATCTCGTGCGCAGCCGCGATCTGCCGGATGACCTGTTGCGCCAGCAGCACCTGTACGCCCGGACCCCGGCACCGACGAGCACGAGAGATGAGGGCTGATGAACCGCGAGCAGACCGTCGAGCACATCCGCGTCGCACTCTCCGCCGTACTCGACCGGGAGATCCCCCAACTCGACGCGGACGCCCGCCTCGTGGAGGACCTCGGTCTGGATTCCACCAACGTCGTCGAGCTGATGATGGCCCTGGAGGACAGCATCGGCCTGGAAGTCGACCTGGACGAACTGGAACCCGAGGTCTTCAGCACCGTCGCCACCCTGGCCGACTTCATGAGAGCCGGGGCTCTGGGTGCGGTGTCCTGAAGGCACCTAGAAGGGATCTGGTGTGCGGACAGGTGTCGATCTGCTGGCCATCCATCGATTCGCGCCAATAGTGCGGCGCGCCCGCTACTGCTCCCTGCTCTTCACCGAGGGCGAGCTTGCCCAGACCGTGGGGCTTCGGCCGGAGCGCCGGGTGGAGCGCCTCGCAGGGCGTTTCTGCGCCAAGGAGGCGACGTGCAAGGTCCTCGGCCGGGGGTTCGGGCAGGGCATTCACTGGCGGGACATCGAAGTGCTCGGTGACCCCTGGGGAAGACCCGTCGTCACGTTGCACCGAGGCGCCCGGACGATCGCCGATGCGCTGGAGCTGGACGAGGTGGTGGTGACCCTCACCCATCAGGCGGATCTCGTGGTGGCCTTCGCGGCCGCCGAAACGCGGAAATGAACGGAGGGCCATCGGATGGCCGGTAACACGTCGCCCGCCGGTATGAGCAGCGCGGAATTCATCGCGGGCCATCTCGCCGAGAATCAGCCTCTCGTCAGCAGGGGCTGGTGCCGGCAGTGGTGGCCGCAGCCCCCGCCGTGGGACCTGGGCGAGCTGGCCCGGCGCTTCGGGGACTGCCGCGTTCCGGTCTTCGACTCCCTGTTTGAGATGCAGCGGGTCGTGCGCTTCGAGGAGTACGTCTCCGCGATGGCGGACGGCGTGGCCGGCGGCGAGCCGGTGCCGTACATGCGTTGGTACGCGAGGCAGCGCAACTTCCAGATGATCTGCGCGGACGACGCGTTCGCGGAGCTGAAGGGCGACTGGGCGGCACCTTCCTGGCTGCCGTCGGACGACTATGTGTTCCCGGCCATCAAGGAGAACGCCGATCCGACGAAGGACAGCTTCCCGGCCAAGGGGCTCTTCATCTGC
The DNA here is from genome assembly GCF_012034275.1 of Nonomuraea composti. NCBI lineage: Bacteria > Bacillati > Actinomycetota > Actinomycetes > Streptosporangiales > Streptosporangiaceae > Nonomuraea > Nonomuraea composti. The sequence continues at coordinate 27,044 of NZ_JAATEP010000034.1, forward strand.
GCGGCCGGTGGGCGGACTCGCCTGCACGTGGACCCATGGGCCAGCGACGCCTGCCTCTGCCAGATCACCGGCGAGAAGCGTTTCGTGCTCTACCCCCCGGCAGCGGGGAAGGCGCTGAGCGACGGCGCGGGCGTCGTTGACCTCGACCGGCCCGACACCGCCCGGTTTCCGCTGTGGAACTCTGTCGAACCCGCGCTGGAGGTGACACTCCAGCCGGGCGACGCCATCTTCATCCCCGCCGGCTGGTACCACGCGGCTGTCGCCCTATCCGCCAGCGTCTCCGTGACCTGGAATTTCGTACACGCGGTGAACGCCGGCCGGTTCGCGAAGTATCTGGACTCCGGCGGTTCGGCGGATCCAACCGTCAAGTACTTCCGCAGGCAGCATCGTTCAGAGGGGTACGCATGACGCCGGGTCCAGAGTCGGAACGTGTCGAAAGCCCCTTGGACATCGCTGTGGTCGGTGTCGGCGGCTACTACCCCGGCTCGACCGACATGGCCGGCCTGTGGGAGACGCTGCGCACGGGCGCCGATCGCGTGGTGGAGATACCCGAGGAACGATGGGACTGGCGCACCCACCATGACGAGCGCCGCGGGCGTGACCAGAAAAGCTATGGCAAGTGGGGTGCTTTCCTGGACGATGTCGCGGGGTTCGACGCCGCGTTCTTCGACGTCCTGCCGAGCGATGCCGAGATCATGGACCCGCAGGAACGCCTCTTCCTCGAGGTCGTCTGGAGTCTGCTCGAGGAGACCGGCTACCTGGGGACGGCCTCCCACGAGAGATCGACCGGGGTGTTCGTCGGCGTCATGTACGAGACGTACGGCCGGATCGCTGCCACGGGCTGGAACACAGGGCAGTTGACCAGCGCCGATTCAACAGCGTGGCGACTGGCCAACATGGTCTCGTACCATGGCGACTTCCAGGGGCCGAGTTACGCGGTCGGCTCCGCCTGCTCCTCCTCGCTCACCGCCGTGCACCTGGCCTGTCAGAGCATCCGCAACGGTGAATGCCGGATGGCCATCGCGGGCGGGGCCAACCTGATCCTGCACCCCGCTCACCTGGCCGGACTGGCCTCCAGGAGCATGCTCTCACCCGAGGGGCGGTGCCGGGCGTTCGACGCGGGGGCCAACGGCTTCGTGCCCGGCGAAGGAGTGGGCGCCGTTCTCCTGAAGCCACTCGCGGACGCCGAGGCCGACAACGACGAGATATGGGGCGTGATCAAGGCGAGTTTCGTCAACTCCGCGGGCCGCCGCTCCGGTTTCACCGTCCCGAACCCCACGGCACAGGCCGATCTCATCACCGAGGCGATACGCCGGGCGGGGATGGCGCCGCAGTCCATCGGCTACATCGAAGCGCACGGCACGGGCACCAAGCTGGGTGACCCCCTCGAAACGGCAGGGCTCAACGCCGCGCTCACTCCTCGCGCCGACGGCACGGAGAACGGCACCGCAGGACGCCCACGATGCGCCGTCGGCTCGGTGAAGGCGAACATCGGGCACCTCGAAGGCGCCGCGGGAATCGCCGGCCTCACCAAACTCCTGCTTCAGCTCCGGCACCGTCAGATCGCCCCCTGCGTCCATCTCGACAAGGTCAACCCGATGATCGACACCGAATCGGGTCGTTTCTACTTCCCCACCGAGCTGACCGAGTGGAGCAGCGAGCCGGGCACGCCCCGGCGCGGGGGTGTCAGTTCGTTCGGGTCCGGCGGAGCCGGCGCCCACGTCATCGTCGAGGAGTACCTGGACGAACGCCCCCGCTCCGGAGCGACCGCGGACGCCGACGGCGAGGAGGACGTGTTTCTGCTCTCGGCCCGGACCCTCCCGCAACTGCGCATCATCGCCGAGCGCACCGCGGAGCTGCTGGCCAGCGCCGACGCGCCCGGACTACGCGCGCTCACGTACATGGCCGCGCTGCGCCGCAAGGAGATGCCGGTGCGCCTGGCGGTGCTGGCGAGGAGCACCGAGGAGGTGCTGGCCGGGCTGCGTTCCTTCGTGCGCGGCGACGACGTGCCCCGGGTCTGCCACGGCACAGCCGTGCCGCACCATGCCGACGGTGGGAACTCCGAGCCGGTCGTCGCCCAGACCCGCGAGTACCGGGAGCTGGCGCACTTGGCGCGGCTGTGGACACAGGGCTCGGTCGTCGACTGGAGCCCCTTGTGGCCAGGCCCGCGACCTTTCCCGGTGACGCTGCCGCGCTATCCCTTCGACAAGAAGCGGTACTGGCTCCCGTTCGCGCAGGACCCGGACCCGCTACCGTCGCCGTCCGTGACGGTGGCGTCGGGCGCCGCTCCGTCCGACCGCGCTCCGACGGAGGAACCGGCCCCGTCACGGCTCGCGATCGAGCGTGAGCTGCGCGGCCTCGCCACCCGCTTCCTCCGGGTCCCGGAGTGGGAGATCGATGTGGACATGGACCTGGTCACGCTCGGCTTCGACTCGATCTCCCTGGTCCAGCTCGTCGGCGACCTGCTGGACACGTACGAGATCGACCTCGACGAGGCCGTGGACGCCGTCCTGTCCGACCACCTGTCGCTGGCGGGCCTGGCCGACCACGTCGAGCGGGCGACGGCCGCCGGACACGTTCCGGCGACGACGCCGGAGCTGGGTGAACGGTGACGGACCAGGCCATGCGGGAGGTCGCCGCGCTGCTGGGCCCGGAGGAGGCACGGGCCGCGGAGCGCCCTGTGTTCGGTGAGCTGACCGCGGACGGGACAGTGACGACGTCGGGCGCCGAGCTGCGGGCCGAGGTCATGCGGGTGGCGCGTCACGCGGAGCGCCTGCGGCCGGCCGTGATCGCCGTACTGGACGGCAGCCGCAGCAGCATCGCCGTACTGCTCGGCCTCCTCGCGGCGGCGGTCGACGTCGTCGTGGTCGAGGCGGGCAATTCGCATTTGCGCGACGAGCGGTCAGTGATCTGGTCCGCCGGTGCCCGGACCCTGATCAGACCGGAGTCGTCGGCGGTGCCCGCGCCGACGGGTCCGACGGAGCTGACCTATGACGACCTGCTCGCACCAGGCCCCCCGACGTCGCGGACCCCGCCCGCTGGATCCGGCTCGGCGAGCCCCGACCTCCTGCTGCTGACCTCCGGTTCGACGTCGGAGCCGCGGCTCGCGCGGCAGCCGATGCGAGCCGCGGTCAGGGGAGGCGAGCTGTACCGCAGCATCCATGCGTACGGCCCGGCGGACCGGATCCTGCTGCCCATCCCTGTAGCGCACTCGTTCGGGCTCATCGGGGGTCTGTTCGCCGGGCTGAGAGCCGGCGCTCAGGTCCTGACCATGCCGAAGTTCTCGATCGGCCGGCTCGTGCGAGCTCTGGCCGAGGGTGCGTCCGTGGTGCTCGGCACGCCTCTGCTGTACTCGATGCTGGTCCGCGCCTGGGGAACCGAGGCGCACGCCCCGGGGCTGCGGCTCCTGCTGTCGTCGGGCGGCCCACTGCCGCAAGAGACGGCAGATGCCGTGCGGCGGCTGTGCGGAGTGCCGGTGTACCAGGTCTACGGAAGCACCGAGACCGGGCTCGTCGCCTGCCAGGACGGCAGCAGAGAGACCTGGCAGCCGGGATCGGTGGGGGTGTTCGCGCCGGGCGTGCAATGGGAGTTGCTGCCGGACCCGCCCGGGGAGGAGTCCGGCGGATCCGGTCATCGGCTCGCGGTCCGAACCTCGACGATGTTCACCGGATACTCCGACGGGGGCCCGGGACCCGGCCCCGGTCTCTACGAAACCGGCGACCTGGTGCGTATCTCGGACACGTCCGAGGTATTCCTGCTGGGCCGCAAGCAAACGTTCATCAACGTGGGCGGCAAGAAGGTCAACCCGCAGCGGGTCGCGCGCCTTGTCCGCGACCACCCCGACGTGGCCGACGTGCACGTCTTCGGTGTCGAGGAGCGTGGCGAGCAGACGGTCCACGCCGCCGTCGTGGCCGGGCCCCGGGGCGGTGCCGGACTGGCCGGCGAGGTGATCGCACTGTGCCGCGAGCGGCTTGCCGCCCACGAGGTGCCCCACCACGTTCATCTCCTGCGGGCTCTCCCCCGCTCCGCGCTGGGAAAGGTCGACATCTCCGCTCTTCGGGCCGCCGTCGGTGTGAAGGAGGACGAAGCATGAGCCGGGTCCTCACCGTCTTCGGCGGCTACGCGAACAGTGAGACCACCGGTGGCCTGCGGATGGCGTGGCGCACCGCCGCCGCGCTCATCCAGCGCGGGCACGAGGTGGCGGTTCTCACCGATTCCGCGCGCCCGCCCGGACCGTCCGACGATCTGCCGGTCCGGTTCCGGACCCGAGAGCAGCTCGGCGCGAACCCGGACTGGCGGCGTCCCGATGTGGTGCACGTGTACGACCTCGCGTCGGCGGAATACGCCGGCCTCGGGTACGAGCTGGCCCGCGAGAGCGGGGCGGAGTTCTTGCTGACACCCGCCTCCGCCCCCGTTACCTGGCCGGATCACCGGCTGGGGCGCCGATTGTGCGGTGCGGCCGGTGCCGTGTTCACTCTGACCCCGTCGGAGGCGGCGCTCCTGGCCGACTTCAGCGTGCCCGCCTCGCGTATCCGCCACATCCCGCAGGCACCGGATCTGATCGGGGCCGGTGACGGCGCGGCGTTCCGGGACCGGCATTCGGTGACCGGGCCGCTGGTGCTGTTCCTGGGGCGCCGGGTTCCGTCAAAGGGGTATCACCTCCTGCTCGAAGCAGCCCCATTGATCTGGGGAGTACGTCCGGAGACGGTTCTCGCGTTCGGTGGGCCGTCGGGCGGGAGGGCGGACCAAAGCGTCTTCGCCCGCCACCGGGACGAGCGGATCCTCGACCTCGGCCTGCTCGACGAGAGCGGCAAACACGACGCGCTGGCCGCCTGCGACCTGCTCTGCCTGCCCTCCTGCGCGGATGTCTTCCCGCTGGTGTTCGCGGAGGCATGGTCCTGCGGCAAGCCGGTGGTGTCCGGGCGCTTCGCCGGGGTGGAGGACGTGGTGCGAGCCGACGTCGACGGGCTGGTGTGCGACCTGACAGCCGGCGATGTCGCGGCCGCGGTCCTGCGGTTGCTGCAGAGCGAGGACTTGCGTACGAACCTCGGTGCGGCCGGACTGACCCGGATACGGGACGGAATGAACTGGCCGCACGTGGCAGCCGTGGTCGAGAACGCGTTTCCCGAGGCCCGCGACGGCCGGGCACAGCGAGGCGGACGGTGACATCCCTCGAAGCCGTCGCGGTCCATCTGCCCCGGCACAGCGAACCGGTCGCCGGACGCCTGCGTGCGTTCGGGCACAGCGACCAGGAAATCACGGCATACCGTCTGTACTACGGGTTCTCCGAGATCCGGGTGGATCACGACCGGAGCATGGCGGAGCAACTCATCGCCGCTGGGCGGGGGTTGACGGAGCTGCGCGGCCAGGAGCACCGGGTGCGCTACGTGCTCCAGGCGAAGACCATGCCGGTGTCCGCACCGTACCCGGTCAACCCGCTGCACGAGGCCCGCGCGGCTCTCGGCCTGACGCACGCGCCGGCGTTCTCCGTCAGCCAGCAGGCCTGCGCCACCGTGCTGGTCTGCGTCGAACTGGCGGGGCGGATGCTCGCGCAGGACGGTGATCCGGACGCTCTCGCCCTGGTCTTCGCCGGAGAGAAGACCTTCACCGACGACGCGCGCGTCCTCGGGGCGACGGCCGTGATGGGCGAGGGCGTGGTGGCGCTCCTGGTCCGGGCGGGCGACATCGGCAGGGACCGGATGCTCGGTTACGCCTCCCGCGTCTGCGGCGAGTTCTACCGCGGCTCCCGGATGACGGAGGAGGATCACGAGAGATGGGCCGTGCGTTACCCCGACGTGCTCGTCGACGTCATCACCGCCGCCCTCGACCACGCGGGCCTGACGATCGACGACATCCGCCTCATTCTGCCGCACCACGTCAATCAGCTGTCCTGGCGCAAGGTGATCAAGGGCCTGGGACTCAAGAACCTGGACCGCCTCTACCTGGACAACCTCTCCAAGGTCGGGCACTGCTTCGGCGCCGACACCTTCATCAACTACTGCTCGGCCCGCGCGGACGGCAGGCTCACGCCCGGCGACCGCTACCTGATGACCGCGGTCGGCCTGGGCGCCACTTTCTCGGCCATGGTCTTCGAGCACTGAACCGGAAGGAAGGCCACGCGGTGTACATCGGACCGAAGCCGGACGGTATCGGAGCGGACCTGCGCCTTGCCCACATCGACCACTGCGCCTTCGACGGGCTGAGCGCCTTCAACGATCTGGACCGCACCTATTTCGGCCATCTGTGGGAGTTGTTCGGGCTCCCGTGGGAGGACGCGTACCTCGCGGGTCGCCGGACCACCTTCCACGACATGACCGGGCCGATGCTCGGCCGGCTCGGACCGCTTGCCGAAGGGTTCGACGCGGCGGTGCTCGCCAGCTCCACTCCTGACGCGGAGCCCGGCTTCCCCATGCCGTTCCTGGAGCACGCGCTCGACGGCATCGACACGGTCTTCGCGATCTCCGACCAAGGCGCCGCGGGCGCGTTCACCGCGCTCCGGCTCACCGCGACCACCCTGCCCGCGGGTTCCCACGGACGTGCGCTCGTCCTCGTCATGGACCAGGCGACCGTATGGCAGGGGCCGCCGATCCCCGAGGACATCCGTCCCACCCGCGACATGGCCGTGGCGCTCGTCCTCGACCGCGACGGCGCACTCGGCGCCCCCAGGGTCCGTCAGCACGCCGGGGTGCCGACCTCCGACATCGTCGCCCTGCTGCGGGCTGAGGTGGAGGAAGCCGGGGCGTTCACCGCGATCTGCCGACCGGCCTTCGCCCCGTACTGGGCGAAGGCCGGTGTCAGCGCCGACGTTCTGCCCGTCCCTGACGGACTGCCGTGCACCGGGCTGTGGGTCACGCTCTCGGAGCACTGCGCCCACCTCCCGGAGACGTCGGACCGAAAGATCGTCCTGGCCGACTACGACCCTCACCTCGGATACCTGAGCCTGTGCCGGCTCGACACGGCAGCGGCCTCAATCAGGCGCTTCCCATGGTGATTCCTCGGTGAATCTTGCTAGCGTCCCGTGAGTCCTCTTAACACCCCAGCCGTCGCGCTCCCCGGAGGCCCGTATGTCGTCCCTGACCACGCAGGAGAGAAGGGGCGTGTGGCGCACCATCTCGGGCCTCGCAGTCCCGCTCTTCGTGGCCGAGTCTCTCAATTTCGCCGTCCAGCTCGGCATCGTGGCCATCCTGGGGCGTATGGGGGGCGACGTCATCTATATTCGCTCCCTGTATCAGCCGGTCAGCCTCGTCATCCTCGCCGTGACCGTGGGCTTTGCGGTCGCCAACCAGGTGGCCGCCGCGATCGGCAAGGGGGCCGGGCGTCCGCGGGACGTCATGGCGAACGCCGCCAGCCTGGCCAGGGTCTGGCTCGGGCTCGGCGCTGCCCTGTTCCTGGTTCTCATGATCGCTGCTCCCCTGCTGGCCGGGTTCTTCCAGGTGGACGCCGAGCAGCGGGACGCGTTCGTCTCCTTCCTGCGCTGGACCAGCGCCGCCGGGCTGCTGACCATCGGGCCGGAACTCTGCGCGTCGAGCCTGCGCGGCTACGGGTATGTGCGGCACGCCACTGTGCTGGTCGTCTTCACGGCGAGCGTACGGATCGGCCTCGTGGCCGGTCTCGGGCTCGGCACCGACGTCGGGATCGCGGCGGTCCCGATAGCCGAGGCGACGGCGGGTGTGGCCGGCCTGGCCATGGGGTTGGTCCTGCTGCGCCGCACCGAACTGTGGCATCCGTCGGCCGCCCTGGTCTGGCGGCGCGAAGTCCTCACCGACCTGCGCCGCATCGGCGTGCCCATCGCGATGTCGTTCTTCGTGATCTCCGCGTACAACCTCGCGGTCATCGGCGTCCTCGGACACTACGGGCCGGACGCCGTGGCCGGTTTCACGGTCGTGTCCACCATGCAGAACCTCGTGCTGCTGCCGGGAATGGTCCTCGGCACGGCCACCGCGATCACCATCAACCAGCAGCGCGGGTCGGGCGACTGGCCGCGCATACGTGCGTCGATGCGCGGCGGCATCGAGGTCACCGTCATGGCCTACGTGGTGATCGCGTTGCTGGTGTGGTCGGTGCACGAGCAACTGGCACGGCTGATCAGCGGTGACGCCGGGGTGGCCGTGGCCGCCGGCAGCTACCTGGGCGCCGTGGCGCTCACCTACGCCGTCCAGGGCCCGGTACTCATGTCGCTGACCGTCATGGAGGAAACCGGCGGCGGCCTCCGGGCGATCGTGCTCAACGCCATCTACTTCGGCCTGATCGTCGCGGTCAGCACCGCCGCGACCCACGCCACCGGCACGGTGGACAGCTTCTACGCCTCGGTGGCCTACTGCAACCTGATCGGTGTGAGCGTGCCGGTCGTCGCCCTACGGCACATTCGGAAACTGTCAGCCGAGGGAAGCGCACGGGCGGCTGCCGCTTGACCCGAGGTTGAAGCTCTCCAGGGTCATACTCCGAACGGAGCGAGGACGACCTTGAAGGCTTCGCGGCGGTCGAACAGGTCGTAGGCGTCGGCGGCCGCCGACAGCGGCAGCCGGTGACTGATCAGCTCGGACGGGTCCAGGCGCTTGTGGCGCAGCAGCGCGAGCACCGGCTCGCGGACGTCGATGGGGTCGCCCACGACGAAGCGCACCGTCAGCTCCCGGGCGAAGGCGGTGCCCGCGGGGAAAGAGGCGTCGGCATGGTGCACGCCGACCGCGGCGATGGTGGCCCGGGGGGCCGCGGCTCCGACGGCGGTGGACAGGGCAGCCGGTGTCCCCACGGCCTCGATCACGGCATGCGCTCCCCAGCCTCCGGTCAACTCAGCCGTCATATGGGCGAGTTGCGTGGGGGTGACGATCCGTCCGGGACCGGTGAAGCCTGCGCGCCGCCCGGCGTCACTGTCGGCCAGGACGACTTCGGCGGCCCCGGCGAGCCGGGCGCAGGCCGCCGCGAGGACGCCGACCGGTCCCGCCCCGACCACCGCCACGACGTCGCCCGGTCGCACCCGCGCGCCCATCACCGCCGCGTACGCCGTGCTCAGAACGTCTCCGACGAACAGTGCCTGCTCGTCGGACACACCGTCAGGCGTGGCGCACAGAACGACGTCCGCGAACGGGACGCGGACGTATTCGGCCTGGCCGCCCGCGATCGCGGGACCCACCAGGGTGGAGGAACCGAACAGGCCGACCGACACGCATTGGTAGTGCATGCCGTGCACGCAGGGCGCACACGAGCCGCAGGCGACTATGTCGGAGGCGAACACCCGCTGTCCGGGCGCGAACGGTACCAGTGGGCCCGCCTCGGCGACCGTGCCGGCGAACTCGTGCCCGAGCACCGTGCCGGACTCGAACGAGGGTGTCTCGCCCCGGTAGGGGTGCAGGTCGGTGCCGCACACAGCCGTGCGGTGCACTTTGACGATCGCGTCCCGGGGCCCGGCGAGCCGGGGTTGTGGCAGCTCTTCGACTGCGACCTTCCCGGGCCCGTGGTAGACGACTGCCTTCACAACGCGGACTCCCTTCCGTGGTTCGGGAGCCGTCGGCCCAGGACCGTCCATTCCTTGGCTCCCAGCGAGACGGCGTAGCGTGTGCCGGCGGTCGACAGCTGCGCCGAGATGGGGTGCTCACCGTGGTTGACGACGACGAGCCCGCCGTCGCGGCCGCTCACGATCTCCAGGTCGGGCTCCTCGCAGCGCACCGCGGGCCGCACGTGGGCGATCTCGGCGATGCGTGCGTAGAACAGGTGCCATCCGCTCGACGTCAGCAGTCCGGGTGCGCCGAACTGGCACTCCAGCGGTGCGTTGGTGAACAGCACGCGGCCCCGGCCGACGGCCTGCTCGACGAGTGCGGGCGACCCGTCAGGGTAACTCGCGAGGACCCGGCCGGTGGTGGCGACCATGGTGGTGGGTTTCATCACCGCGGGATCCCATCGAAGCGGCCATCGCGCGTCGTCCCAGCACAGCGCGCTCTTACCGTCGTCCCCGAGCCGGAAGTCGACGATCTCGGCCCCGACGAGGTCGGCTCCGGGCAGCCCGTGCAGATGGTCGCCGAGAGAGAGGTAGACGGTGGCGCCGCGCTCGGCGTGGGCCCGCAGCGCGTCGAGGTCGTCGAGGGTGAGCCGGTCCGCGGCCGGGCACATGACGAGGTCGTGCCGGTGGTGGTCGAGTCCCGCGGAGGTGACCACGTCGGCGTCCACGTGGGCCCGCTTGAGCAGGAGATAGGAGTGGAAGGCGGCGACCGCGCCGCCCGCACCGTCCAGGTACGACGTGCCCTGGCCGCGCAGACGGTGCGGCAGCATGAGGGCGGCGGAGGCGGGCGCACGCGCGGCCGTGAGAACGGTGGCGTGGTCGAGGACCTGCCGGTAGGCGCCCATGGTGGGTTTCGGGGTGCCCTCCAGGGTGTGCAGCCCGACATATCGCTCGGCCGGGCGTTCCCGGTACGGCTCCGCCGCCGACGCGATGTCCTGCCAGCACCAGACGAAGACTCCGGCGACGCCGTTGGCGAGGACCGACGCGGTGGCCGCCGAGAGGAAGGACGCGGCGGTGCCGGTGTGCACGCCGTAGCTGCCCAGTTCGTCGATGAGAACCGGGCCGTAGGCCGAGCCGACGGCGGCCAGGAACGACGGCAGGTTCGTCGCCTTGTACGACAGAGTCGACTCGATCCCGCCGGGGGCCCACGGCGGGAACCCGTGCAGGGCGATCAGATCGAGCTCCCGCTGGTTGTCGCAGCCGTACGGGCCGCCGCCGAACACCGCCGACGGGTCGTTGGCCTGCATGACGAGTGCGCCGGGCGCCTCCGCGCGAAGGGCGTCGGCGAGCCGCCGGTACCAGCCGGCGACCTCCTCCTTGGTCAGGGAGAGCGCTTCGGCCTCGTCGATGTTCCACAACTCATCGCCGAGGTCGTAGGCGAGGACATTGCCGTGGGCGTGCGCGGTCTTGGCCACGGCTCGCGCGTACGCCTCCTCGGCGGCGAGCAGGTCCGGATCGCGCCACACACTGCGCCCCCGCCGCCAGGGCAGGTCGAGGCGCTGGCCGTTCATCCATATGGTGAGAAGCGACAGAACGCAAGACAGACCCGCCTCTCCGGCCGCGCGGACGGCGATGTCCAGACGGGCGAGCATCTCGGAGTCCACCGCGTGTTCCGTGGGCATGAAGTCGCGCCAGAACAGGAAGAGCCGCACCGAATTCAGACCCGCTTCGGCCATGCGCCCGAAGTCGGCCCGAAGGGCGTCCTCGTCCCAGTCCACCCACCACCGGCAGCCGGCGGCCGAGGGGTGATGGTCCACACCGAGCGCCACGAAGGAAAGCCCGGCGCGGTGAAGGCGGCGGTCGGTCGTGGTGATCTCCACCCTGGCTCACTCCCCCGCCAGAACGTCGGCCAACTGGTCCACGACGTACGCCACGTCGTCGTCGCCGAGACGGGCGTGCAGCGGCAGCGACAGCAGCCTGCGTGCGACCGACTCGGTACGTACGAGCCGTTCGCGCGGGATGGCGTCGGTCCGCAGGCCGTCCGGGTCGTCCCGGTAGTACGTCATCAGATGCGTCGGCGGATAGTGCACGGACGTGGATACTCCCGCCGCGCGCAACCGCCGCCTGATCCGTTCCCGGTCGCTGCCCTCGGGCAGGAGCACGGGCAGCAGATGGTGGGCCGAGGCGCCCTGGTGCCCGGCGAACGGCACGTCCAGCCCGCTGATCCCGGCCAGACCGCCGTGGTACAGGGAGACCAGGTCGCTGCGGCGGGACCGGTCGCCGTCGAGTCGGCCGAGCTGCACCGAGCCGAGGGCGGCGGCCATCTCGGTGGGCCGGTAGTTGAGGCCGACACCGGTGACGTCGTATCCGGCGGAACCGCTCGCCGTACGGCTTCGGGAGGAGCCGTCGATGCAGTGCGAGCGCAACGACCGTACGCGGGCCAGCAGTTCGGCGTCCCGGGCGAGGATCATGCCGCCCTCGCCGGTGGTCAGATTCTTGGTGGCGAAAAAGCTGAAGCAGCCGATGTCGCCGATCGTGCCGAGTACGCCGTCGGGCGTGGCGACGACCGGGCTGTGCGCGGCATCCTCGACGAGGTGGAGCCCGTGCCGGTCGGCGAGGGCCCTGACCTGTGCGATGGAGGCCGGGTATCCCCCGTAGTGCATGACCACGATGGCCCTGGTGCGCTCGGTGATCAGCCGCTCGATGTCGGCGGGGTCCACGGTGAGGTCCCGTGGGCCGTGGATGTCGGCCAGAACCGGTACGACTCCGTGCAGGGCGCAGCACGCCGCTCCCGCCACGAACGTCAGCGACGGCATGATGACCTCGTCCCCCGGCCGCAGGCCGAGCGCGAGCACCGTCAGGTGCAGCGCCGCGGTGCCGCTGCTGACGAAGACCGCGCCCTGCGCCCCGGTGGCGGCCGCGAACTCCTCCTCGAAGACGTGGGTCCGCCGGTCAGCGGAGAGCCAACCGGAGGTGAGGACGTCCGTCACGGCGTCGATCTCGGGCCGGCCGATCGTGTTGTCGGCGAAGACGATCTCGCGCCGCGTCTCACTGACTGCCATGCGGGGCTCCTTCGGCCGACGGGCCGCGACGCTCCCCCTTGTACCAGTCGAGCATGTGTCGCAGGCCACTCTCCAGGGGCACGGGAGTGCGCCCGGGCAGTAGCCGGCGCAGCCTGGACAGGTCCGGCAGGCGGCGGGCCGGCGAGTTGGCGGGGGCGGCGAGGAACTCGAGACGCGGAGAGACCCCGGCGACCTGCAACAGCAGCCGGGCCAGTTCCGCGATCCGGATCTCCTGTGTGTCGTCGCCGATGTTGGCGATCACCGGCCCGGGGTCCGGCAGCCGGGTCAGGGCGACGGTGGCCGCCACCGCGTCGTCGACATGGCAGAAGGCGCGGGTCTGCTCGCCCCCGTAGACCCGGAATGGGTCCTCGCCGTCCAGGACGCGGCCGACGAACTGCGGGATGACGTGGGAGTGGCCCATGCGCGGTCCGTAGACGTTGAAGTAGCGCCCGATACGTACGCGCAGCCGGTCGGCGCGGTACAGCAGCATGCTCTCGGCGACAGCCTTGCTCAGCGCGTAGCTGGACCGCGGCGCATGCGGCTCGGTCAGCACGAACGGCACTTCCTCGGATGTCGGGAAGGTGGCCGCCCCCAGGTGTGCGGCGCCGTCCGCGAATTCGCTGGTGGAGCTGAGGAACACGGTGTCGGGACGGGTCAGGTCGCACCAATCGAACAGGTGGGTCGCGGCCAGCACATTGGTGCGCAGGACCCGCCCGGGGGCGTCTTGGGTACGCTGGACGCCGACGACGGCGGCCAGGTGGTAGACGGTGTCCACACGTGTCGGGAACGCCTCGGCCGGGATCGGCCGGGTCAGGTCGTGGCGGACGAGCCGGGCACGGCGTTCAAGATCGGCGAGGGTGGCGTCGCGCTGCCCTCGGGAGAAGTCGTCGACCAGGGTGACCTCGGCACCCTCGTCGAGCAGCCTGCGCGCCAGATGAGCGCCGATGAACCCGGCGCCGCCGGTGATGAGTACGTGTTCAGCCACGGCCCAGCCTCATGTACGCGATGTCGGCCGCATCGGCGAGCGGCTCCTGCCAGAGCCCCCACATGTCGAAGACCACCGGGGCCGAGGCCAGCGCTGCCGCGAGGTCGTCGCGAACGTATCGCGGGTGGTCGCTCAGGAGCAGCACCACGTCCGCCTTGCGCAGCCCGTCCATCAGGGGGGTGGGGTGCAGCCCCATGGCGGCGATCCGCTCGGGCGCGACGACGAAGTCGTGGCCGAGCAGCCGCGCCACCCGGCCCGCCAACTGGGCCTGGACGACGGCAGCGGCGGAGCCGCGTACGTCGTCGGTCTCGGGCCGTCCTTTGTAGGCGATGCCGCACACCAGGACGGTGGCATCGGCGAGGGAGCGCCCGCGGCGCTCGAGCTCGGTGACGGCCCTGGCGACCACGTGCCGCGGCACCAGTTCGTTGATCTCCCGGGCTGCGGCCACCATCGGGGCGTGGTGGCCGGCCTGCCGGGCCGCCTGCATCAGCATGTACGGGTCCTTGACGAGGCAGCTTCCGCCGACGTAGCCGGGCCGGGAGATGTCCGGGCGCGGATAGCGCAGGTTGGCGGCGTCGATCACCTCGTTGGCGTCGAGCGCGTGGCCCTCCGCGATCAGGGCGATCTCGTTGCCGAAGCCGTAGATGAGGTCGGTGTGCGCGTTGCACACCAGCTTCACCAGCTCGGCGGCCTCCAGGCTGGAGACGGTGACCCGGTCCGGCATGACGGGAGCGAGCAACTCGCTCGCCGCTTTGACGGACCGCTCGTCGAGGCCGCCGACGATCTGCGGCAGCGAGTGCAGTTCCGCGAGTGAGGTCCCCTGGATGGTGCGCTCGGGGCAGAACGCGAGCAGTGGCCTCGGTGTGCGCGCCCGCAGCCGGGGCAGCACGACCTTGCGGCAGGTGCCGACCGGCACGGTGCTGCGGACGATCACGACGCAGTCGTCGGTGACGGACGGCGCGATCATGTCGATGGCTGCTTCCACATGCCGCAGGTTGGGCTGGTCGCTCTCGACGTCCGGCGAGGTGCCGACACACACGATGACGGCTTGGGGCGGCTCGTCCGGCAACTTTTCGCGGAAGGTGAGTCGTCTTTCGTCCAAACCGGCGAGCAGTTGGGGTATGCCCGGCTCCCGCAGGAGGGGCCGGCCGGCTCGGGCGGCGTCGCGTACGCGGGGGTCAGTGTCGATCCCGACCACCCGGATGCCGGCTGCGGCGAGCGACGCGGCGAGCGGCAGGCCCACGTATCCCAGGCCGATCACCGCCACGTACGCGGAGTCCTCATCAGGTTCGACGACCACTATGTCCTCGCCTTCATGTTCTCGCAGCTGAGTGGAGAAGAAATGAGCAGATCATCCGCTTCTGGCTGCGGGGTTGCGATCTTCGGCACGAGGTAGGCGGTGGGGTCGGCGGCGAAGTCCCGCTGCGCGGCCTGGTAGCCCGCAGGGGTGCCGATGTCGTGCCAGACATCGGTGAACGAACTCGCCTGAACGGAGTGTCCCTCTTCGAGGAGGGCACGCATCAAGGCGGGCATGTCCGTCGGCTCCTGCATCGGTATCAGGTCTTTGGCCTTCGGGTCGACGACGTAGACGCCCGCCGAGACATCGAAGGGCAGCGACGGCTTCTCCCTGATGGCCCGCACCTCGTGGCCGGTCTCGGCGAACTCGATCACACCGAACGGGACGACCACGTGGCGGCGTTGGGTCGCGACCGTCAGCCTTGCCCCGGAGTCGACGTGCAGCTTGTACAGGCGGCCGAAGTCGAGAGCCGTGAGGATGTCGCAGTTCATCACCAGTGCCGGCTCGTCCCAGTGCGGTACCTGCCGCAACGGACCCGCGGTGCCCAGCGGAATCGGGTCGTAGCAGTACTCGACGGCGATCTCCAGTGCCTCGCCCGAACCGATCACCTGCCTTATCATCTCGCCGAGGTGGGAGACGCAGAGGGTGACCCGGTCGGCACCGGCCTCCCGCAGACGGAGCAGCGTTATCTCCAGCAGGGTGAATTCGCCGAACCTCATCAGCGCCTTAGGGGTCTCGGCTGTCAGGGGCCCTAGCCGGGTGCCTTTCCCACCAGCGATGACGATAGCGTGCATGGATGGTCCTCCGATCCAGCCATTCACATTCGGGGGAGTGGATTGACTCGGGAACAATCTGGCGTGGTGACGCGGTCATGGCTAACTCCAGGTGCCCGCCCGACAGAGCTGGCTGAATTGCCATGCCGGACCCGTGGGGGCCCGAGAGGTTCGAGCAGTTCGTACAGCCGCTGAGCGAGCGACAGCGGCGTACGGTCCTCCAGGTAGGGGCCGACGACCGCGATGCCGATGGGCAGGCCGCGACTGTCGCGGCACACAGGGACGACCGTGGTCGGGAGGCCGGCCAGTCCCGTCAGATTGGCCCACACCATCTGGTCCCAGTACGGGCGCGGGGCACCGTCGACCGTCAGGGTTCGCTCGGCGAACGGGCGGGCGTCGTGGGGGCCGACCAAGGAGGGGACGACGGGGAGGAGCAGAGCGTCGAAGTGCGTGAAGAACGACTGCCACCGCGTCCGCAGCCGCTCGCGCCGGGCGTGCGCCTGCATCCAGTCCCGGTAGCTCTGTGCGACGTACTGCGCGCCGAGGCCGTCACCCGGCGCGCGGCCGCCAGAGTTGATGGCGGCGATGTCCGCGGCACTGTAGTCCTGCAGCGCCACGGAGGCGAGTAGCCTGCGGGCCACCTCGTCGCTCTCGTCCAGCCGGATGCCGGCCGGCCGGGTCTGCTCGACAGGCACGCCGCCGGCTTCCAGCACCCCGGCCACGTGTCCCAGTGCGCCGCGAATCTCGGCGTCGACCGGGCAGTACGGATCGTCCGGCCAGATCGCCACCCGCCGTACGGTCCTGGCGGGCGGCAGCTCCACCCGCCAGGCCGGTCTGTCCGCCTGGCTCGGGCCGGCCAAAAGGTCGAGGAGCACGGAGAGGTCGCCGGGCGTGGACGCCAGCGGACCCGCCACCGCGAGATCCGGTTCGATCGGCTGGTACGGGGGGTGGTGACCGCGGATCGGCACGATGCCGTAGCTCGGCCGGTGCCCGTAGACCCCGCAGGCGGCGGCCGGGATCCTGATCGATCCCGCGATGTCGGAACCCAGGTCGGCGGCACAGAACCGGGCGGCGACCGCTCCGGCGGAGCCGCCCGAGGAACCGCCGGTGGTGTACCGCGGATCCCAGGGGTTGGCAGCCGCCCCGAACAGGGGGTTCGCGGATTGAAGATCGCCGCAGTTCTCCGCCAGGTTGGTCTTGGCGAACACGATGCCGCCGGCCGCTCTGAGCGCGGCCACGGCGTCCGCGTCACGCCTGGGGATGTTGCCGGCGAGGGCGCGTGATCCCGCGGTGGTGCGCAGACCCTGCGTGGAGAAGCTGTCCTTCACTGTCAGCGGAACGCCGTGCAGCGGACCGAGCGGCTCACCGCGCAGTACGGCCTCGTCGGCTTCGCGCGCCCACCGCTCGGCCCGTTCGTCGATGGTGACGACCAGGCGCAACTCCTTGTTGCGGCAGTCAATACGGGTGAGGGCCTCCGCGAGAATCTCCGTCGCGGAGACCCGGCGGGCGGCCACGGCGTCGGCGATCTCCCGGACCGACCAACCGGAACCGGTCATAGGGGTCGCCCTCCCGTTCAGAGGTGCTCACGCACGACCGCGGCCAGCGCCTCCGGTGTCGCGTCCTCGAACACGGCGAGCAGGAGTGCCGAACACAGGCGGGCGCTGGCCTCTTCCGTACCGTCGCTGAAGCGCTCGCCAAGGCGTGTGATCAACTCCACGGCGCGCACCGAGTCGCCCCCGGCGAGGAAGAAGTCCCGGTGGAGGTCGAGCGGTTCGCCGGACAGGACGCGGCCCATCTCCTGAGCGATCACCGTTGGTACGTCGTCCACCGTTCGCGGCTGCATCACGCGTCCTCTTCTCTCGAATCCTGCTGGCGTTGCCAGCTTCTGTCGGGCGCGTAGCGACAGGCCAGTCCCCATTGGGCGTCCCAAAGGCCCTGCCGGATCAGGTATGCCGGAGTATGGAGATTCTGCCGCTGCCGGTCGGTCGTTACATTGCTTGCTCATGGGCGAAGACAAGATGAACGGGGTCGGCGAGACCGCGCGGTGGACGGCTGCTGCCAGAGCCCGTGAGAGTGCACGTCCCGACCGGCTGTTCGACGATCCCTACGCCTCGTTGCTCGCCGGACCGGAAGGCGCCGAACTCCTTCGGCATTTCCACACCTCACGAGCCTCCGACGAAGGCAATCCCTTCCTGCCGATCCGCACGCGCTGGTTCGACGACACCATCGGGGAAGGTCTGGCCGCGGGCCTGGTGCAGGTGGTCGGGCTCGGCGCGGGTCTCGACACCCGCGCCTACCGCCTCGCGTGGCCGGTCGGGACCACCGTGTACGAGGTGGACCAGCCGACTGTCCTGTCCTACAAGCTAGCCGTCCTCGACAAGGTTGACGCCGTACCGCAGTGCGACCTGCGGACGGTTCCGGTGGACCTCGGCGACGACTGGGACGCGGCTCTGGCGGCGGCGGGCCAC
This sequence comes from Nonomuraea composti, assembly GCF_012034275.1. Taxonomy (NCBI): domain Bacteria; kingdom Bacillati; phylum Actinomycetota; class Actinomycetes; order Streptosporangiales; family Streptosporangiaceae; genus Nonomuraea; species Nonomuraea composti. The sequence goes on from NZ_JAATEP010000034.1 coordinate 45,062, forward strand.
GACCCCCAGGTGCCGACGCTCTGGTTCACCGAGGGGGTGCTGTTCTACCTGCCGGAAAAACTGGCCGGCGACGTGGTGCGCCGCGCCGCGAAGCTCTCCGCGCCCGGCAGCCGCCTGTGCGTCGATCTGATCGGGACCGGTATCTACCGCTTCCCGTACATGAAACCCTTCCTGCGCAAGCTCGAAGACGCGAGCAGTCCTTGGCGGTTCGGCACGGACGACCCGGGGAGCTTCCTGTCGGACAACGGCTGGATCGTGGACGTCGTGACCGAGCCCGGCCGGCCGGGCGCCGAGTACGGCCGCTGGTCCTCAGCCGCCAACCCGGCCAACCTGCCGGATCTGCCCCGTAGTTACCTGGTCGCGGGACACGTGTGAACGGCGTGAAGGCGCTACGGCACGGTCATCGACGCCACACCGAGTTGATCCAGCATCGGGTCGTATTCCATGACGAGGACGGGCCCGGAATACCCGCCGTCGCCGTCGTCGCCGCGCAGACTCCGGTCGAGCGTTTCCCACACTCCGGTGCAGACACGGCCGGCTTCCGCCCGATGGACACGGGACGAGAAGGACGCGGCCTCGCCTCTCGGTATGCGCTCGCCGATGACGATGAGGGGGTCGCCGTCCAGTTTCGTGGTCCCGATCCGCAGCATCTCTCTCACTAGCGGACCGAGTTCCGCCGGCCCGCCGACCTTTCGCAGCGCAACGCTCGGTATCCCGGTACAAGTGGCAGAGATATCTCGCGACAGAAGGATCGCCGCGGCAGCATCAACGTCAGGCCGGCCCGCGTCGAGGTCGCCGACGAGAGGCACGGCGCGCTGCTCGATCGCGACGACGGCCGCTCTTTCGCACCCTTCCTCTTGCAGATGACACTGCGCGAGTTTCAGCGCGGTGAACGGGGCCAGCTTTCCCTGTTCCGTGACGGCGTAGACCATCTGCGCCGATGGAAATTCCGTGGCCAGGAACGAGCCTGCGCCTTTCGGGACGAAGAACTCGGTGTTCGCGTAGGCGAGGATGATCACATCGACGTGGTCGGATCCCGCACCACACCCTTCGAGTGCCCTGGCCGCCATTTCTCCATACGAGCGCGATGGCACAGTGGAGAGAACAGCGGATTCATCGAGACCGTGCACGTCCGCCAGGTCGTTGAGGTATTCGTCTTCGCGCGATTGCGGGACCGCTTCAGCGGGAGCCGCCGTATCCTCGCGCGGCTCGCCGGTGAACAATGTGCTGAACGTTTCAAGGACGGATATCTGGATGGCCATCACACCTCAAGAGACGAAAGGAGCGGCACGGTGACGGACCGGGCTCCGGACCGTCACTTCATTGGTGCCGGCTATCCCAAATCCCCGGTCGCCCGCTCCGGGACGAGGCCGGAGTCGATCGCCTGCACCGCGGCCGCGGTCCTGTTCGGTACACCCATTTTTAGCAGTATCGCAGTGACCAGCCGCTTCGCGCCGTGTGTGGAAATGCCGAGACCCCGGGCGATCTGTTTATTGCTCATCCCTTTCACGAGCAGCGCCAGCGTCTGCTTCTCCCGGGCGGTGAGTTCCACATGAGGGCGCCTCCGGCGGGTCACGACCGGATACGCCTCGTTCAATAACCTGTAGGCCAATTCGGAGGGCAGGGGGACTTCCCCGTTCACCAGTCGGCTGAGCGTGTCGTTGAGACGTTCTGCTGAGATGTGCTCGAGAGCGAGGAATCCGTCCACGGGGAGAGAGCTGAAGGACTCTATGTCCTGGGTGTGCAGATCGCTGCCGGTGACAAGAATCTTGGTGCGGTGGGCGGTCGGGTCCCAGATGCCCTCGAGGTCGGACCACAAATCGAAGGAGACGACCAGGACATCTACCTCGTCGTCCGCGATGAGGCCGGGCAGCGAGGGAAGATCCACACGCTGCACGGAGCGGACACCCGCGATCTGCTGCAGCACGGCCTCAAGACCATGCGCGATGACATCGCTTCCGATGTGGAGCGCGACACTAAGGGAGGCATTTCCGTTGATGGGGGACGATACCACTGTTTCCGACACAGGTCTCTCCGCTCTCGATGGTTCACCGACAGTTGGCGAACTTCCCGAAATCTGTTTGGATTGTGTTTCAGTACGGGCCGTCACTCGGAAGACTTCCAGGAGTTTGGTGACGGTGCGTAGCGCTGCGGAATTTCTTCAGCCAACGCCGGAAGCCCTTTTTGATTTCAGATGGGCAGTGGCCCGCTCGACGACGGCCCGGATGCGGTTCAGTGGGGTATTACAGGACTTGCGGGCTGGGGTGAGGTCCCGGCCGGATGGCATCTCGTGCCGGGGCGTGGATCGCGGTTCCCTGATTCCGGCCCAGGCAGCGGGCCGTTCAGGAAAGTTGCTGCTGCTCATCGGGAACCGTACGTGCAGACACACCGAGGACTTCGACCAGAAGGCGGCAGATGCAGGCACCTCACCGCGTGGTACGTCAATAAGGATCGGCGAGAGTCTGCCGCGATGCGCCACGATCGGGCATTATCCACCCCGAGGTTCCCCTGCTTACACTCATGATCCCGAATGTAACAAAGGAGAGCGTGCACGTCCATCCCGGACCAGAACGGCCGGCAAGCGAGCCGCACGACACCGTCCATCTACTACATTCGTACATGTTGCCAGAAAATTTCTGATCGGGCGTGGAAAGCGGCGCAAAGTCTTCGGGTGGCCTTTGCCCTCACCTACAATCTGGTCGCGTCCTGGGATCCCCAGTTATCTGCGTTGACCGAGCGGATCGCCGGTCCGTTGTTCACCCGGCCCGAGCCGCGGGCGACGTTCGCTGACCTGGTTCGCGGTCTTTTGGCCGATGTGCCGCGCACAATTTCTGGCCGCTGGCCGACCATGTCGAGCATGGCACGGCCTATCGGCCAGAATGGCTGTCGAACGGCGCCAAGTGGGATACTGACGCGCTGCGTGATGAGGTCCGGACGTACGTAATCAAGCACCTGTATTCGAGTGATTGGGGGGACCTATCGCCGACGATGCGCAGGCCCGCAAGAAGGGCGATGAATCGGTGGAGGTCTCACCGCAGTACGGCGGGCTGACCGGGCAGGTCCAGAACTGTCAGGTCATGCCGGTGCTCACCTACGCCTCGGCAGCCGGTCACACCATCGTCAACCGCCGGTTGTACCTGCCCCGAAGGGTGGGCCGGCGATCCGGCCCGCCGCACAGACGCCGGAGCGCGCCAGGATGCGCCGTTCGCGACCAAGCGGGCAGCTGGTGATGGCGATGCCGCAGGAGGAGCTGACGGTCCGCCGGACGATCAAGGCCGGGCGGCATCTGACCCAGGAGATCACTGTCGAGCGGTGGCTGAACGCCGCACCGGCCCCGACCCACAGGTGCGCCAGAGCGTCAGATTCCGGCGGCCGGTCAGCATCGCGACCGTAACCGCCTGCACCCCAGCACGTCTCCGACCAGTTCCTGTGGCTGGCCTACCTGGCCGGCCTGCCGACATCCGGCTGCACGGCCTGCGGCATGGCGGCAGCGTCGCTGATGTTGGCGGCTGGGGTGGAGATGAAGGTGGTGCGGGAAACGCTGGGACACACCTCCAGCGCGTTCACCGCTGACACCTACACCTCTGTCTACCCGCAGGTGGCCCACCGCCGCCGCTGAGAAGACCGCGGCCCTGCTGTTCGGTAAGGAAGAGCAGGGCGAGAGGGGGAGAGTCGTCTCGTTGAGAAGCTGACGCTCGGAGAGAGCGTCCGGCCCCGCGTTCGCCGCCTGCTCGCGGCGAGGCGGGGCCGCCGCTCTCGGGCCGACTGGGAGGATGGCGAATGGATCATGACGAGTGCCACGAGTACTCACATGCGACTTGAACCGCATGGATGGAGTTTCGGCAAGCGCAGGCCGGAAGCCGCAAACTCGGCAGGCATGGTCAGAGCCCCCACGGCGATCCTTTCCGGGGAGGCTCTGACCACTGCTGGCGGACTGGTTGGCTATCTCATAGGCGCGGGTCCTGCTGGACCTTCAGGGCGTTGAGGATCGGGTCGCGCTCGCCGATATCGCGGCGAAACTCGACCCTCAGATCGCCACCGGCGTGCTCGACGGTGACCGTGTTCACGTCCGCGGTCAGCGCGCCCACCTTCGCCTGCACGTCGTGGTCGTACAGCACGGCTTTGCCGGCGACCACGACATCGAAGGTACGCTTGCCGGCCTTGACCTTCTCGAGCTCCGCGAAGTCGAGGCCGATCCGGTACGTCCCGGCGGGCGCGTTCTTGAACACGTAGGCGAACGTCTCGCCGGTCCGCTGGGTGCGGAACAGGTCGTCGTCCTCCGTGCCACCGATGTCGGCCTTGGTGGCATGTGCCCTGCCGCCGACGTAGCCCCACGGCCGCGAGCCGAGTTTCTGGTCGGGCGACCAGACGAAGCCGTCGGCACCGACGTGCCCGGACCCGCCCGCGTCGACGCCCTTCCAGTAGGCCGAGGTCGCCAGGCGGACCGGCCTGAGCTGGGCTTCGCCCTTGCCGGCGTTCGACGCCACGAGCACGTCCCCGACGAGCACGCCGGGCTCGACGGCGGCGTTGTCGGCCGTTGCCGTGACCGTGGTGGACTCGCCGACCGCGAGCTTGACCGTGCCGGTCGCGGCCGGGCCCGTGAGGGTCAGCCACGGAAGGTCGGCGGCCTCGTGCCCGCCGTCGCTGGTGCGTTTCTGCTCGCTGAGCCGCACCTCGAGCGGGGCGGAGCCGGTGTTGGTCACGGTCACGTCGGCGCTCGCCTTCTGGTCCGGGCCGAGGAGCCAGTCGAGGTCACCTCCCGTGATGGTGGTGACGCCCGTGGTCAAGGCCGCGTCGACCACCTCGGCCTGATCCTTCTTGGCGATGGTCACGGAGTGGCCGGCCGTGACGTAGTTCGGCGCCCAGACCTGCACGGTGTTCTGGCCGACCAGCGCCTGGGCCTTCCACCGGCCCTTCTTGTCGGCGGTGATGACCCGCTCACCGTTCGGCCCCTTGAGCGTGACGATCGCGCCCCCGATCGGTTTGCCGTCGTTCGCGTCGGTGACCGTGCCCTCGATCGTGCCCGCAGCCGGGAGGGTGTACTCCAGCCCCAGACCGGCTGTCAGGATGGGCTGGTTGAAGGAGTACTGGCTCGCGGGGTTGCGCGTCAGGCTCTCCAGGCCGACCGTCGCCGACGATCCGCGGGTGACGGGGTTGTCGCCGCCGATGCCGTCGCCGTATCCGATCTGGATGCGGCCGTCGGCGATCAGGGTGACCGAGAAGCTCACCCGGGCCGCCCTGTCGCTGTCGAAGGCGGCGTTGCGCCACTCGATGACCTCAGCGGCCAGGCCGTCCACCTCGGTGGTGCCGAAGTAGATGTCCGCCTGGTCGTCGACGACCAGGTCATCCCAGAGCGGAAAGATCGCATCGAACGCGTATGGCGACGGCAGCGCCGTGTTGTTCCCCAGGGCGCTGGCCCGGTCGAAGACCAGCGCGCCGTTCGTCGTCACACATACGCCGTCCCAGGCCGTGTCGTAGAACGGGAACAGGAAGCCGGATTCGAACCACAGCACGCCGCAGACGTCATCGCCGTGCCACCCGGACTCCTCCGTACCCTGGCGGTAGAGCCCGTCGGTCACCTTCATCGAGTACGAGCGACCGGCGGGGGCCACCGGCACGGGGCCCGGCTCCGGCTCCTCGGGCCGGGGCTCCGGCTCCGCCTTGTCTGCGCGCGGATCGAGCGTCACGCGCAGCGCCGCGATGCTCGGAGCCCGCAGGCCCTTCGAGCCTCGCAGCTCCACGGTCAGCGGACCGCCGTCGTGCCGCACGACGGCGGTGTGCCAGTCGGCGGCATTCGGGCCGACGGCTCTCACGGGGTCGTAGGCGTACTGCGTCAGCTCGCCGTCGACGAGGACGTCGAACACCCGCTTGCCCTGCTTCACCTGCTCGATCTCGGCGAACCCGAGGTCGATGGCGTAGGTGCCCTTCGGCGCGTCGGGGAAGGTGTAGATCAGGTCCTTGCCCGGCGTGGTGCGCTGGGACTGGAACAGGGCGTCGTCCTCGGTGCCCTTGATCGCGGCCCTCGCGGAGATCGTCCTGCCCTTCCCGGTGTAGCCCCACACCTCGTCACCGGCCGCCTGGTCGCCGGACCAGGTGTAGCCGGAGGCGTCGGTCAACGAGGAGCCGCCGGCGTTGACGCCGACCTGGTACTTCGTGGTCGTGAGCGTCACCGGGACGTAGGTCTTGGGCTGCCGTCCGGAGTCGGACCACACGACGATGTTCGCGCCGAGAATGCCCGGGGCGGCGTCCTTCGAGGAGATCGAGACCTTGACCGTCGTCGACTCGCCCGGTGCGAGGGTGCCGCCGGTCGAGGAGAGCGACAGCCAGGGCAGGTCGGTGAGCAGGTCGTCCTCGACGTCGACCAGCACGACGTCATCGGCGATCTGGTCCGCCGCCCACAGCGCCCCGGTCGAGTCGGTCTCGAGGCCGCCCCCCTGGCCTGCCTTCTGGCCCGGGAACCACCACGCGTTGACGAGCGAGCAGTCGTCGGGGTCGACCTGCAGCAGGCGGGTGGGCCGGTTCGAGGTGAGGTCGGTGTACCAGATGGTGTCGGAGGCCTGGTTGTAGGCCAGGCCCATCACCTCGGGCAGCGGCGGGGCGCAGAAGGACAGCAGCGCACCCGCGTTGTCGTGCGACGTCCCGGCGACGGTTCCGATCATGCCGTTCGCCCGGCCGCCGACGTAGAACACGTCCTCGGCGGGGTTGTAGGCGAGTCCGGTCAGCTGCAGCGTGGACCAGTCACCCTTGATCTGCCGGGTCTCCTTTCCGGTCTCCCGGTCGAAGCAGTGGATGTAGCTGGCCGGGCTGTCCTCCATCTGGCACATGTCACCGGTCTTGGTGTCGAGCGCCATGTCGAACGCCCGGTACTTGGGGTTCCACGAGGCGTCGAAGACCTTGCCGGTCGGCTTGCCCGTCACGGTGTAGGCGGTGTTGGTCCGCGCATTGTAGTCGTGGACCCAGACGTCGCCGTCGTACCCGATGCCGGAGGGCTCCTTCTCCGCGATCGTGCCCGGGATGTCGATGCGGGTGATGACGTCGCCGCCGGAGGTCGTGCCGACCTTGCCGGCCGCCCGTGCTTCCGCGGCGCTCGCCGTCGCAGCCTTGCCGTCGACGTTCGACGGCTTCATGCCGCTCGCACCGGACTGCCACGCGGTGAGGTCGATCGTGCTGTCCGCACCAGTACCGGTGCGGGTGGTGGTGCCGGCGGCGTCGAGCTCGGGGTGGCGCGCGGCCTCGCCCAGGTCGTACGTGAGCGGGGCGGAACCGTTGTTGGTCAGCGTCAGCGAGCCCACACCATTCTGGTCGGTTCCCATCACGGCGTCGAGGCCGCTCGCCTTCACGCCGGCGGCGCCCGTGGCGAGGCGCGCGTCGATCGTCGCCTTCGCGTAGAGCTTGTCGAGCGTGAAGTCGTACGACGCCGTCACGTAGTTCGGCGCCTCGACGGTCATCGTGTAGCCGGCGACCGGCAGCTGGCGACGCACGACGCCCGTCCCGCCGGTCGTGACGCTCTCGACCAGGCCGTTCTTGCCGGTGAACGAGACCTTGGCCCCGGACACCGGCAGCCCGTCGTTCTTGTCGACGACGGTCGCGTCGAGGTAGCCCCAGTCCGGAAGGTCGTAGGTGACGATCATCCCGTCGTGCAGCACCGGGACGTTGTCGGAGAACCGGATGCCGTCCACACCGGCCCAGCCCTGGATGCCGGTGATGGTGCGGGCGCCGCCGGTCACCGGGTCGTCGGTGCCGATGCCGTCGCCGTACCCGAAGATCACCTTGCCCGAGCGGGTGAGCGTGGCCGAGAAGCTGACCGGCTCCGTGTACTCGGACCGGATCGGGTAGGCCCAGATCTTGGCGTCGCGGAACTCGATGACGAACGCGTCCTCGCCATCGACCTTGGTGGCCGTCGTGAAGACTCCCCCGCCGGGGGCGAACTCGACGGGGGACGAGACGTAGAACGGGAAGACGCCCGCACCGCCGGTGCCGGGTCCGGTGGAGGTGGTCGGGGAGATCACGCCGCGCAGGCTGATTCCGAGGGTGTCGTGGCTGCCGTTGTAGAGCGCGATCGGGAACGGCAGGCTCACCGTCGCCCACACGCCGCTCTTGAACGCGACCGGGTCGGTGCCGCGCAGGTACTCCCCCTCGGAGAGGGAGCAGCTGTAGCCGCCCTTGTCGACGACGAGCCCGATCGGGATCTCCAGCGGCTTGTTCTCGGCGCCGACGGTCAGCGGGACGGATGCCGGCGAGAAGCAGGCGTTGGGCGTGACGGCGAGCCCGTACTGGCCCTCCGGCACACCGGCGATCGTGAACGCGCCGTTGGCGTCCGTGCGCATGGCGTCCAGCGGCGTGTCCTTGACGGAGACGTCGGCGTTCGGGACGGGCTGCTTCTTGTCGTCGATGACCCTGCCGCTGATGTCGTGGCGCGCGGCGGCGGTGAGGGGAACCTCGACCGAGGTGTTCTGCCCGCGAGCGACCGTGGCGCTCGCGGTCGCGGTCAGGTACCCGAAGGCCTTGGTGCTGATCTGGTAGTCGCCGACCGGGAGATTGATCGTGAACCGGCCGTCCTTGTCGGTCCCGACGGACCGGCTGAACGGTCCGCTGATCGTCACGTCGACGGCGGGAACCGGGGCGCCGTCGGCGGTGACGACACCGGTGAGGGTACCGCCCTGCCGAGGGGCGAGCTCGAGCAGGCGGACGAGGTCGAGCCGGCCTTCGCCGTACTTGTTGTTGAAGTCGGCGGTGCCGCCGCACTCGGTGTCGTCGACGTCGACGGCCGACTCGGCCAGCAGGCGGCGGGTCTCCTCGACCTGCCCGATGAGGGTGGGGTCGTAGCTCCACAGGTCGGCGACGGCGCCGGCGACGTGGGGAGCCGCCATCGATGTGCCGGACATCTCGGTGTAACTGCCGTTCAGGTAGGACGAACGGACGGCGACGCCCGGAGCGGAGATCTCGGGCTTGATCCGGCCGGCTTCACCCTCGCCCTTGCGGGAGAACAACGCGAGCGTGCCGTCCGAGGCGTAGGCGCCGACCGAGTAGGCACTCTCGGCGGAGCCGGGCGAGGAGACGGTGTCGCACGCCGCGTACGGCGTGGTATTGCCCGACGACCAGACGCTGAAAATGCCTGCGGCGCTCCATGCCTCGTCGATGGCCTTGAAGAAGTCGTCGAAGTTGTGCTCGACGGTCTGGCCCCACGAGTTGTTGATGACGTGGGGGCGCTTGGACGGGTCGGGGTTGTTCCCGTGGACGTCGGTCGGGGCGAGCAACCACCAGCCGGACTTGAGCAACGACTCGACGCCGGTGCTGTCGCAGCAGCCGTTCGTCGCGATCCACTGCGCGTCCGGGGCGACGCCGACGTGGTTGGTGCCGTCGTCGCCGACCATGGTGCCCATGGTGTGCGTGCCGTGTCCGTCGTCGTCGCACGGTGCGCCGGCGCACGTACCGCGGGTGGCCATCCAGTTGTAGTTGTGGTCGACGGTGCCGTCGGGCTTCGTGCCGCGATACTGCCGCATCAGGGCGGGGTGGTCGAACTGAACGCCCGAGTCGAGGTTGGACACGGTGATGCCCGCACCGGTGGCCCCCATGGCCCAGGCTTTGGGGGCGTGAATGGCGTCCAGACCCCACGAGACGGTGCCGTCCTCGGCGGTGGCCTTGGGACGGACGGCCTGGTCGGCCGGCGTCTTCTCGTCCACGGGCTCGACCAGCGCGACCTGTGGCGACGCATGGATCTCGGCGACCTGCCCGACCGAGGCGACGTCGAGCGCGAGCTTCTGCGTGCCGCCCTTGACGAGCACGGCGTTGACGAGCGGGTAGGACGTGTACTTCACGCCCGCCGCGTCGAGTTCGGCGGAGACGGACGCCGCGGAGGCCTTGGCCGCGGCCTTCAGCGCGTCGTAGACGAACTGACCGCGAGCGGTCCAGTCGGCGATCTTCTTCGCCGGCGCGAGGTCGGCCTTGGTGTCGAACGTGATCCAGAAGTCGGAGACCGGCTCCGTGCGGAAGCGGCCCTTCAGGTCCGACGCGATCTTGTCGGCGGGCGCACCGGGGTCCGGCTCAGCGGCCGACGCCGGTAATGGCGTGATCATGCTCAGGCCGACCGCTACGGTCAGCGAAGCGACGAAGGCTTTCAGTCTCACGTGGGGGGTCCTCCGGCCTACAGGGGTTGGTAGGGGTCGTGGCTCTCGTCATCGCCGTCATCGCCGATATCCCGGGTGTCAGGGGCATCGGGGGCGTCAGGGGTGTTGACGCCTGGCTCGCGCCACAGCTCAAGGGGTTGCTGGTGCTCGATGAGGGAGTCGTCACGTGCGGTAGGTCGCTCAGGCATGCACTGCCCTAGGGCCATGGATCATGGAGTCATGCTCGGGCTGACGAGCGACCTTCGCTATCCGGCGGATACGTCAATTTTCACGACAGGTCGCCGAGGGAATCCTCTTCTGCGAACACTCCGGCCTCTACCGCCTTGACCGCGAGCGCGGTTCGGGAACTCACCTTCAACTTGCGCATCGCCGCGCGCAGCTGTTGATCCACCGTGGCCGGCGACTTGGCCAGGATCCGGCTGATCTCCCGGTTCGTCTTGCCGGCGACGACCAGTCGGACCACGTCGAGCTCACGAGGTGAGAGCCGGTCGCCGTACCCCCGTCGACCGCCGCGCCACAATCGCGGAACCTCGGCGCCGTGTTCGCGAAGCCGCTGTGCGACACGGTCCGCATCGCCGCGGGCTCCGAGCCTGAACAGTTGCTCGTACTGTGCGGCCAGCAGCTCCCGGCCCTGTTCGATCCGGCCCAGTGCCATGAGCGCCTCGGCTTGACGCTCGCGGGCGAGCATGGCGTCGTAGGGGCGCGGCAACGCGTTCCAGGCGCGCGCCGCCCGGTCGTACGCCCTCGCCGCGCGGGCGTGGTCTCCGGCTGCGGCGGCCAGCAGAGCACGGCATACGGTGAGGGCGGCGCGAGGCGCAGGCGCCGTACGGCCACGCAGTCCTCTGGCGAACTGGTCGCCCAGGCGGGTCGCGGCCTTCAGGTCGCCCGCGACGAGGAGCGCCTCGATCCGGGCGGGGACGAGGTCCGCCGCCCAGACCCAGATGCCCTTTCTCTGGACTGTGTCCATCGGCTCGTTCGTGATCTGCAGCGCCCGGCCGCTGTTTCCGTCCGTCAGCCACAGTCTGGCCAGCGCAGCGGCGGCCTCCATCGTGTCGTCGGCCGCACCGAGACGGGCGGACTCCTCAAGGACCAGCCGGAACTGCTCCCCCGCGGCGCGCCGCCGTCCGGCCGCGGCCGCCAGCCGGGCCGCGAGGCGAATGCTGCCGAGGTAGTGCGCCGGCCGGTCCCGGTCGGCATCGGCGAGCGCCGCGCTTGCCTCCGCCAGACCCTCCCACCGGCCGGTGAACCACGCCAGGTTGGCCTGTTCGAGCCGGACGTTGTGCTGCAGCCGGGACGCCTGCTCGGCCTCGGCAAGGCGCATGGCCACGGCGAGGTGCTTTTCCGCGTCGGCGTACCGGCCCCAGATCAGTGCGCCGGTCCCGACATTCGTGTGGATGCGGGCCACGTCAAGACGCTCCGCCGAGGTCGCGCCGTCGATGGGCAGGCCGGCGACGACGTCCCAGGCCTCCTCCTCGCCGAGCATGAGCAACGCGGCGGCTCGGTTGCCGGCCAGGTTCAGCCGCTCCGCGGGGGAATCGACTTCGGCGGCGAGCTCAGCGGCGCGATCCAGCCAACGCCGATGGGTCGACGCCGGCCACGGTCCCGCGTAGGCCCATCCTAAATAGGTCATGGCCCGGGCCGCCTCGACCGGGTCATGGTCGAGGTTGGTCACCGCTTGCTCGAGCTCGCTGAGCGCGGCCTGCGCCTCACCCCCGATGATCAGGAGCCGGCCCAAGGGATTACGGATCTCGGCCTGCTGGCGGGCGGAGAGACCGGGGGTCTCCAGCACCGAGCGCAAGGTACGGATCACGCGGTGGTAGACCTCGTCGAGCGGTTCGCGACGGCCCAGCGCGGCTACTCCGGCGATGCGCGCGACCCGTGCCCGATCCGCCGGCGGCAGCTCGGACCACGAAACCAGATCGACCAGCAGGTCGACCGCCTTGGTGTGATCACCTGAGGCCATGGCCAGCTCGGCACCCTGCTCGGCGTACCGCGCCCAGGACCGTGTCTCGCCCGCCTCACGGAAGTGGTGGGCAAGGCGTGCGACAGGCGGCGGATGGATGTCCTCCAAAGCCTGGCCGGCCAGCAGGTGGAAGTGTCTGCGGTCGGTCAACGGGACCGCTTCGTAGACAGCCGTGGCGGCCAGCACGTGCCGGAATCGCCACTGGCCGCGGTCGTCTCCGTCCAGGAGGCCGACGTCGGCCGCCTCCGCGATGGCGCCTCGGCACGCAGCCGGTGACAGACCGGCGGTCATCGCGATCGTGGCCACCGATGACCGCTCGGCCAGCGTGGCCGTGGCCCGCAGCACCTGCTGCGCCGCCGGCGACAGACGGCCCACCCGCTCCCGGGTGGAGTCGCGCACCGTTGGCGGCACCTGTAGCTTGCGCAGCTTCAGCCGGACCCACTGTCCGTCGCGGAAGACGAGGTCGGCACGGTCGCACATGAGGCGAACCGACTCCTCCAGCACCAGAGGAACCCCACCGGTCCGCTCGTGCAGGAACGTCGTGAACTCCTGCGATATCGGGTTGCCGTCCAGCATCGAGGACACCAGCGCTGCCGTGTCGTCGGGTCGCATCGGCGCCAGAGCGATCCTCAGCTGGGTCACGCCGGCAGGCAACCGGGACGTCAGCCGCAGCAACAGCGATCCGGCGTCCACCTCCTCCGGCCGATAGGAGATCACGAGGCTCGGCCCGTCCGATTGCTGCCGGGAGGCGACGAACAGCAGGAACTCCAAGGTCACCTCGTCGGCCCAGTGAGCGTCCTCGAGCACGAGAACGTCGACACGCAGAGCCCGCAGCAGCTCCTCCAGAGCGCGGAACAGGCGATGCCGTGCCGCCTTCGCATCGTGCAAAGGCTGCAACGCGGGCGGCAGGTCCGAGGACCATTCAGGAAACAGGGGCCGTAACGCGCCCGCGAGCTCGGTGAGCCGCAATCGCGACACCGGGCGATCGATCCCACGGAACGCGTCGACGATCGGCCCCAACGTCAGCGACTCGCGAAGCGGTGGGCACACCGAGACCAAGGCAGTGCGCTGGTCCGGCGCGGCCAGCCACTCTCGCAGCAGCCTGCTCTTCCCGATCCCCGCCTCGCCCTCCACCAGCACGATCGCCGGTGGCCGGGCCAAGGCGACCCGAAGCGCCGCCATCTCCCGATCACGACCCACGAAATGCGGCGCAGAAACCGTCGGTGAAGTCCCATCGTCCTCGGGCAAGGGGTCGAGCATGCGTGATGATCTCGCTTTTCGCTGCTCGGGCGCAACCACCCGTCCGCCCCGGGGTCGCGTGGGTGCCAGGAACTCGGCCTGAAGGGTGTCAATACTCCGTTCACGTGACCGATGGGCGCCCCGCCGCCCGTACGGCTGGCCCTTCCTCGTCTGCGGCGCAGGCATGGCCATCGGCCTGATGCTGACCCGACGAGCCGAAAGGCGAACAGGCTGACGGATGCGAGACCGCCATCGCTGTTCGATGCACCGTTCGACCCACCAGTGGTCGGCGAGCGTGGCAGCGTCTTCTCGTTCCGGCCCGCGGTCCTCTCGATCGCGATGCCAGGCGGCGAACTCGTCGGTGATCGGGTTCAGGTTCTGCTGAGACTGGCGCTCAGGAGCCAGGTCGGAACAGCACGGCGCATCCAGCAGATGGCGCGCGGGTGGACTGGTCGCACGGGGCCGGTCAGGTGGAGACGAGTGCCGCGATCGTTGACCGGCTCGCCCATAACGCCACCATCATCGAGAGACCGGAACCGACTCCTACCGGCTCGCCTGCACCCGAGCCCAACAGACCGGCGTCACCGGACAGCGAGCCTGGCCCAGCCACACGACGACGCACCACCTGTCATATGCCGCCTCCCACGCCTCCAGATCATCGTCGTCCCGCTCCAAAAGCTCCAGCTCTCGATCGAAGAGCGGCTTCACCTTGGCGAAGGCCGGGCCGGCGACGAAGGTGCCGTGCATCCAGGGCATGTCCACGACGCCTTCATGCGGGCTTGCGCGGACCGGGCCCAGCCCCGCAACACCTCCTCTCTGCCCGTCACACCCTTCCTGGTGACCTGCTTGACGCAAAGACGGTGGCCATCCACTTGACCCGGAAACAGGCATCAGCTTCTACCTAGAGTTCGGTTTCTGGAGGAACTCTTCGACAACCCCACCCTGATCAACCGGCGCCGCTACCGCCAAACCGTGACCTTCTACCTCCGCGGCGACGACATCTCCCCCGCCGCCATCGAACTCCCGACCGAGCCCGACCTGGACAACGCCGGTGTCGCCTTCGGCAAGCTCCTCAAGAAGAAGGACTTCTCCTGGCCTGAGCACGGGGAGTCGCTGCTGCGCCGATATAAGGCCCGCTACTTCGACGAGCCCCAACTGCCCACCACCGTCCCGGTCAGCGGCATGATGGCCGAACCTCCGCGCAACGCCCTGCGCGAGGAGTCACCGGAGCCGTGATCGCAGCACAAAACCCCGCGAACCGCCGGCAAACGAGAAGCCTTGCGGTCACCCTCGATAGTGCGGCACTTTCGCCGAACCACCGAGAGGACGCATACGGCCCTTGAGCCGACCGCGGAGCAGCAGGCCGCGAGGGACGTGTTCGTCGCTGGCCCTGACCTGGCCCTGGTACGCCGGCACCGGCCGTCCATCCGGGCGCGCCACCACCGCCACCGCGTGGCGCAGCGTCTCGCGGGTCGGCTCGATCTTCTGAGGTGCCACCGGCCGGGTAACGTGCGGGCCTAACAGGCGGTGTCCTGTCACGAGACCACGTGGACCGCGACAGTTCTGCGGTCCATCTGTGCCAGCACCGAACTGCCGCCGGCACCCTCGAAGCACGCTTTCGTCAGCCTGCCACAGCATCCTTGAGGGTCCGGTTCCTCCTAAGGGGCCCGCATTACTGGCACGTGTTACCAGCGAGCGTGCGGGCGTTAGCATCGTCCCGACGGACGGACGGCGGGACGAGGGCAGAGTGACGGACCAGAAGAAGACCAAGCGCCGCATCACCAGCGTGGACGTCGCGCGGGAGGCGGGGCTGTCGCGGGCCACGGTCAGTTTCGTCCTGAACGACACGCCGGGACAGTCCATCCCCGAGGCCACCCGGCAGCGGGTGCTGCAGGCGGCGGCCCGACTGGGTTACACGCCCTACGCGCCTGCCCGTACGCTGCGCAGCGGCCGCAGCGACGTCGTGCTGTTCGTCCTGCCGGATTGGCCGCAGGGGCCCACGATGGCGGAGTTGGTCGACCGGGCCGCGCAGGTGCTGGCCGGCGCCGGGCTGACCCTCGTCACCCACGTGCACACCGGCCGGGACGACGATCTCGCGCGGCTGTGGACCGCGCTCGCCCCGGCGGCCGTGTTCGGCATGCGGCCGTTCACGGCCGGCGAAAGGGCCGGCATGAAGCGCGCGAACATCGCGGCCGTGCTGCCGTCCCCGGAACAGAGCGGCCACGATGTCGGCTCGACGCTGTGGCTCAATGGCGTGGGCCGGCTCCAAGCGCAGTACCTGATCGGGAAGGGGCATACCCGGCTCGCCTACGTCCTGCCCGACGACCCCCGACTGAGCGCGCTGGGTCAGGGGCGGGCCGAGGGAGCGGCGCAGGCGTGCGCGGAGGCCGGCCTGCCGGTACCGATCGTCTCGACCATCCCCCTGGACACCGCCGCGGCGGCCGAGACGGTGGCGGGCTGGCGGCAGCCTCGGACCGCCGTGTGCGCCTACAACGACGAGGTGGCCCTGGCGTTGCTGGCCGGGATGCGGGAGCTGGGCACGAGCCTGCCGGTGATCGGCGCCGACGACATCCCGGCGGCCCGTTTCGCGGTCCCGCCGCTCACCACGGTCGCCCAGGACAGCGGCGAGCTCGGCGCGCGCATCGCCGCCGCCCTGCTCAGGGCGCTGAACGGCGAGCCCTCACAGCTTGACGTGCTGCCGGATGCCGGGATCCGGGTGGTCGAGCGCGAGTCCGCCTGAAGGGGCCACGGCGGGCGACTCACGCTCGGCCGTTCATAGCGCCCCTAGGTCACGGTTACTATCACGTGTAAGTGGTGCAGATCCCTCACAGGCTGCCCGCCGACGCTGATCGTCAACTCCATCATCAGCACCTTCCGCACGCGGCTGTCCCGATAGGCGCCCGGCGGCGGGCCTGGCGCGTCGGCGAGGGCAGGGCCGGCCGCCGTGGCCGAGGTCAGATGAGCGTCGCAGGTCACATGTGAGCGCCGCCGTCGACGCGGATCTCGGTGCCGGTGATGAACGCGCCGTCGTCGGAGACGAGCATGGCGACGACGCCGGCGACGTTCTCGGGGCCGGGCAGGCCGTCGCTGATGGCGGAGGTCAGCTTGAGGAAGAGGTTCCAGTCGGTGTCCTCCGGTACGAGGGAGCCGATGTTGTTGGTGATGCCGCTGCTGATGCCGCCGGGCACGACGTTGACCGCGCGCAGTCCCTGCTTGGAGTACTCCAGGGCGAGGCTGTGGGTGAAGGAGGCGATGCCGCCCTTGCTGGCCGAGTAGGCGGCCATGAACGGGTGGGCGTAGAAGGCGGCGGTGGAGCTGAAGTTCACCACGACGCCCCGGCCGGACTCCAGCAGGGCCGGCAGGGCGGCCCTGGTCATGAGGAAGGTTCCGGTCAGGTTGACGGTGATGATGCGGTTCCACAGCTCCAGGGAGCAATCGTGGGTGTGCGCGCCGCGCAGGATGGCGGCGGTGTTGACCAGGGCGTCCAGGCCGCCGAGCGCGCTCACCGCCGAGGAGACCACCTTGGTGACCGAGCCTTCGTCGGCGATGTCGACGGGGGTGACGGTGAGCCGGTCGGCGGTGCCCTGCTCGGTCGCCAGGGCGAGCGTCTGCTTCAGGCCGTCCTCGGCGATGTCCGCGGCCACCACGCGGGCGCCCTCGGCCAGCAGCCGCAGTGCGGTGGCCTGGCCGATGCCGGAGGCGGCGCCGGTGATGAGGATGCGGCGGTCGGTGAGTCGCTGCATGAGAGGGTTCACTCCGTTTCAGTCGATGGTGCAGGTCCGATGGTGCAGGTCAGAGAGTGCAGGTCAGAGGGAGGTCGGAGGCGGAGCGGCCGATGCGCAGCCGGTGCGGGCGGCCGGACGGCTCCTGCGGGGCGATGCCGATCCGTACCGTGATCGTCTGTCCCGGTGCGGCTTCGGCGGCGGCGAAGCCGGCCAGGCGCAGAGCGCCGTCCTGCTCCAGATAGGCCTGGACGACCTCGCGGCCCGGGCGGTCGCCGGCGTTGCAGAGCATCACCTCGACGGCGTCGCCCGCGGGCGCGGCGGACAGGTACTCCCAGGTGGTGTAGGACAGGCCGTGGCCGAACGGGAACAGCACGCCCTCGGGCCGGTAGGCGCGGTAGCCGATGCGGTCGCCCTCGGCGTGGTCGAGCACACCGTCGACGGGCCGCGTGGACAGGACCGGGACGTCGGCCTCGGTGGCGGGGAAGGTGGTGGGCAGCCGGCCGCCGGGTTCGGCGCCGGTCAGGACGTCGGCGATGGCGTCGCCGCCTTCCTGGCCGGGGAACCAGGACCACAGCAGCGCGGCCGGTTCGTGCGCCCAGGGCATCAGCCACGGCGCTCCGGCGTTCACCACGACCACGGTGCGGGGATTGGCCGCGCAGACCAGGCGGACCAGGTCGTCCTGCCGTCCGGGCAGGGTCAGGCCGGTGCGGTCGAGGCTCTCGGTTTCGGTGTCGGCGTCGCTGCCGACCAGCACGATCGCCACGTCGGCGGCGCGGGCCGCCGAGAGGGCGGCCTCCAGTTCTTCTTCGTCGGTGCCGCGTGGCGGTTCGTAGCCGAGCCCGGTCAGGGTGACGGGGTAGGGCAGGTTGCGTTGCGGGCGGATCAGCAGCTCTATGTCGATCGGGCCCGCGTCGGCGGTGAAGGTGAAGGTGTGGGAGGGCGGGTTCAGCAGCAGGGCGGCGATGTCGTCGCCGTCCTGGAGCCGTTCATGGGACTGGTCGGCGTTGCCGGGGACGCGCAGGATGTGGCGTCCGGTGCCCAGGACCGACAGCCGGTGCAGGCCGGCGGCGGGCAGGGTGAGGCGGGTGCGTACGACCAGCTCGGCGACCTCGTCGGCGAGGATGATCGGGAACCACCAGGGGGCGGGGTCGCGGTGCTCGGCCGTCAGCACGGTGCCGCCGGCCGTGCGGTGCTCCAGTCGTACGCCCTGCTCGCCGGTCTCGGGGTCGGTGGCCATACCGGCGGGCAGGGGCCGCAGCTTGGCGTGCGGGAAGACGCCGCCGTGGACGGTGATCTCGGTGTCCTCGCCGAGCACCCTGCGCAGCCCTTCAAGCGGCGTGACCACGTGCTCGGGGGTGACGTGGGCGCTGCCGCCGCCCTGGGCGGTGAACCGCACCGCGTTCGGCCCGATCAGCGCGACCTTGCGCAGGCCCGGTCGCAGGGGCAGCAGGCCGTCGTTGCGCAGCAGGACCGAGCCGCGGATCGCCAGCTCGCGCAGCCGGTCTCGGACGTCGCCCGGAACGGGCGGGGCGGAGGTGGCGGGGACGCCTTCGAGAGCGCCGGTGCGCGCGGCCAGCCGCAGGATCCGCAGCACCTTGTCGTCCACGACCTCGGCCGGGACGCGGCCGTCCTCGACCGCCGCCACCAGCGCGTCCCCCCAGGGCCCGTCCGGGCCCGGCATGACCAGGTCGAGCCCGGCCAGGGCGGTGGCCTCGCAGGATCGGGCGGCGGTCCAGTCGGAGACCACGACGCCGTCGAAGCCCCACTCCTGTTTGAGCACGCCGGTCAGCAGGTCACGGTGCTCGGTCATGCTCTGGCCGTTGACGCGGTTGTAGGCGGCCATCACCGCCCAGACGCCGGCCTCGCGCACCGCCGCCTCGAACGGCGGCAGGTACACCTCGCGCAGCGTGCGCTCGTCGATGCGGGCGTCGTAGGTCATCCGGTCGGTCTCGGAGTCGTTGCCGACGAAGTGCTTGACGGTCGCCGCCACCCCCGCCGACTGCACGCCCCGGATGAAGCCGACGGCGATGCGGGCGGTGAGCAGCGGATCCTCGGAGTAGCACTCGAAGTGGCGGCCGCCGAGAGGCGAGCGGTGCAGGTTGACCGTGGGGGCGAGCAGGACGTGGATGCCCATCTCGCGGGCCCGCGCGCCCATCAGCCGCCCGGCCTCGTAGGCGGTCTCCTCGTCCCAGGCCGCCGCCAGGGAGGTGGGGCTGGGGAACAGCAGCGAGGGCGGCGTGTCACCGCCGAAGGAGGTGCCGCGCGGCCCGACGGGGCCGTCCGACAGGGCCAGCGCGGCCAGCCCGGCCGACGCCACCGGGGTCAGCGTCCAGGCGTCGGCCCCGGTGAGGAGGGCGACCTTCTCCTTCAGGGTCATGGCGGCGAGGCGGCGCAGCAGGTCCGCCTCATCGATCAACGGCACGGTGTCAGTCCTTCTGGAGCCCGGCGAAGCCGGTCTCGATCTCGGCGGGCAGGTGGTCGGCGTTCGGGATCAGGGCGATGGCCTCGCGGACGGTCATGTTCTGGGCGGCGGAGTCCAGGCCGGTCTCCACGTACTCGGCGATCTCCGGCAGGTGCCGGACGATGGCGCCGGTGACGACGCGCATCGCGCCGGGCCGGTCGGCCACCTCGGCCAGGGTGCTGTCCAGGGTGAGCGGCGCGGCGGCGGCTCGGGTCTCGGCGTAGGGGGTGGTCCAGCGGTGGGTGCCGGAGCCGACCGTGTGCCGGTCGCCGCCGGGCAGCGTGACGTGCGCGGTGGTGTTCGGCGGGACGACGGCCTCGACGGCGAGCGTGCCGTCGTCGAGACGCCAGGAGGCGGCGGCCAGGCCGTAGGGGGTGCGCAGCCGGGCGGCGGCATGGGTGAGCCCGCCGCCGGGCCGGGGACGTACGGAGATCTCCCGGTAGCCCGGCGCGGCCGGGGCCAGCCCCGCGACCGTGCGGTGCAGCCAGTCGGCGACGGCGCCGAAGGCGTAGTGGTTGAAGGAGGTCATGCCGCTGGGGTTGACGGTGCCGTCGGGCAGCAGGCTGTCCCAGCGTTCCCAGATCGTGGTGGCGCCCTGCGTGACCGGATACAGCCAGGACGGGCACTCGCGCTGCAGCAGCAGCCGGTACGCGGCCTCCGTCTCGCCCGCCTCGGCCAGGGCGTCGCAGATGAGCGGGGTGCCGACGAAGCCGGTGGCGATCTTGTAGCCACTCGCGCGGATCAGCTCCACCAGGCGGGAGGCGGCGCGGGCGCGCCGGTCCGGCTCGGGGAGCAGGGCGAACTCCAGGGCCAGGGCGTAGGCGGTGGGCGAGTCGCTCAGCAGCCGTCCGGAGCCGGTGACGTACTCGGCGGCGAAGGCGCGGCGCACCTGCTCGGCCAGCTCCCGATGGGGAGCGGCGTCCTGCCCGATGGCCTCGGCCGCCCGGGCGAGCAGGTCGGCCGAGCGGGCGAAGTAGGCGGTGGCCACGATCTCGGGGTAGGTGCGGGCCTGCTCGGGCCGGTTGGCGGGCGCGGCGGGGTCGAGCCAGTCGCCGAACTGGAAGCCGCTGTCCCAGAGCCGGTCCGGCCCGGCCAGGCGGGCGACGTGCTCGACCCAGGCGCGCATGCTCGCGAACTGCCGTTGCAGGATGCCGGTGTCGCCGTAGCGGCGATACAGCACCCACGGGACGATCACGGCGGCGTCGCCCCAGGCCGCGGCGGCGTTGGAGGCGGTGGTGACGTTCGGCACGACGTGCGGCACCAGGCCGTCCTCGCGCTGCTCGGCGGCCAGGTCGGCGAGCCAGGAGGACAGGAGGCCGGCGCTGTCGAACAGGAAGGAGGCCGTGGGGGCGAAGACCTGCAGGTCGCCCGTCCAGCCCAGGCGCTCGTCGCGTTGCGGGCAGTCGGTGGGCACGTCGAGGAAGTTGCCGCGCATGCTCTGCACGACGTTCTCGTGCAGCCGGTTGACGAGCGGGTCGGAGCAGTCGAACCAGCCCGTGCGCTCCAGGTCGGAATGGCACACGACGGCCACCACGTCGTCCACCGGTCCCGAGATCTCGGCGTAGCGGAAGCCGTGGAAGGTGAAGCTTGGCTCCCACGTCTCCCCCTGCTCGTCGCCGCGCAGGAGGTAGGTGTCGGTGGCCTTGGCGGTGCGCAGCGGTGCGACGCACAGCTCGCCGTCCTGCATGATCTCGGCGTGCCGCAGCGTCACCCGCTCGCCGGCGGAACCGGTGGCGGTGATCCTGAGGCGGCCGACCAGGTTCTGGCCGAAGTCGTAGACGGTGGCGCCGCTCGGGGTGACGCGCTTCTCGACGGGGGCGAGGGTCTCGGTGCGGCGCACCGGCGGCCCTTCCGGCGCCACCAGGGTGCCCAGGTCGCGGTCCACGATCTCGACCGGCGACCAGCCGGAGTCGTCATGGCCGGGCGACGACCAGCCCCGGCGTTCCAGCCGGGCGTCGTGGATCTCGCCGTCGTACAGGTCGGAGGAGAGCAGGGGCCCGGACGCGGCCCGCCACGACTCATCCGTCACGAACCGCTCTGCCGTGCCGTCGTCGTAGACGACCTCCAGCTGGGCCAGCCAGGCGAGCCGGTCGCCGTACAAGGCCCGCCTGCCCTCGAAGCCCAGCCGTCCCCGGTACCAGCCGTCGCCAAGAGTCGCGCCCAGGCAGTTGGTCCCCTCGCGCAGCAGGTCCGTCACGTCGAAGGTCTGGTAGCGCAGGCGGTGCTGATAGGCGGTCCAGCCGGGTGCCAGCACGTGGTCGCCGACGACCTCGCCGTTCAGCTCCGCCTCGTACACGCCCAGCGCGGTGGTGTAGAGCCGGGCGGCGCGCACGCCCCGCCGGACCTCGAACTCGCCGCGCAGCAGCGAGCCCTCCCCCGGGCTGACGAACGCGGCCGACCAGTCCTCCCGCGCCAGCAGCCCCGCCTCCACGTGCGCGGGCTCGCTCCACGCCGACCACCCGCCGGGGCCTTCGACGCGCACCCGCACCGCCACGCGCTCGCGCGCCGCCAGCGGCGCGAACGGCCACGGCACCAGGACCGATTCGGCCGACTCGACCCGGACTCGCTCGCCCCTGGCCTCGACCTCGTAGGCGCCCTGCCGCCAGTCCGGCGTGCCGGTCTCGACGGCCCACGACAGGCGGGGTGTGGGGGTGCCGATGCCCAGCGGTTCACGCAGGTGCTCGAATCGGACGGTGATCACTCGGACGAACCCTCCCTGCTTACACGTGTTAGTGCTGTCACCGTACACCCTGGACGAGCCGGACCGTCAACCCGCCGACGATCGGCGCGACGGAAGCCTGCCCGGAATGATGTTCCGACACCTACTTGCACGTGTTAGTAGCACGTGGTTAACATCCGGGACACATCTCCGCCTCTTCCCTCTGTGGGGTCCACATGAGCCTGCACCCCGGTGACAGCGCATCGCCAACACCCACCCTCCCGAGAGTGGGCCCTCGATACATCTGGTTGATGGTCCTGGGCCAGTTCGGGGTCTTCATGGCCTTCATCACGCCGCTGGCCATCTCCCTGTCCGTCAAGGTCAGCCAGCTCGCACCCGGACGTGAGGAGTATCTCGGCTACATCACCGGCATCGGCGCTCTCGTGCCGCTCCTGATCGGACCCCTGTCCGGCACGTGGAGCGACCGCACCCGCACCCGGCTGGGCCGCCGCCGCCCCTTCATCATCGGCGGCATGCTGCTGGGCGTCGTCTCCCTCGTCGTCATGGCGACGGCGCCCAGCGTCCTCGTCCTCGGCGCCGGCTGGGTGCTGGCCCAGCTCGGCTGGGGCACCACCTTCGGCGGATTGAACAGCTCCCAGGCCGACCGGCTGCCCGAGGAACAGCGCGGCAAGGTGGCCGGGCTGTGCGGCTTCGCCACGCTGGTCGCACCGGTTGCGGGAGTCGCCCTGGCCGGAGCCCTGGGCGGGGACCCCCTGCTGCTGTTCCTCGTTCCGGGCGCGGTCGGCGTCCTGTCCGTGGTGTTGTTCGTCTGGCTGGCCGGCGAGGCCGACAGCCGCGGCCTGCCCGCCGCCGAGCCGCTGACCGCCCGGTCGCTGCTGCTGAAGTACACCTGGAGCGTCCGGCGCTTTCCCGACTTCTCCCTCAACTGGCTGGGCCGCTTCGCCTTCTACTTCGGGCTCACGCTCAACACCACTTTCACCGCCTTCTTCTTCGCCTCCCGGCTGGACGTCACCGTCGAGCAGGTCGCGGGCACCATCGCGGCGATCTCCGGCATCGGCGTGCTGGCCACCGCCGGAGGCGCGCTGGGCGGCGGCTTCCTGTCGGACAAGCTGCGCCGCCGCCGCGCGTTCGTCCTGGCCGCCGGCGTGATCTATGCCCTGGGCACGGTCACCATGGCGCTGTCGTCCGACGTCCCGCTGCTCTTCACCGGATCGATCATCAGCTCGCTGGGCCTGGGCGTGTTCTCCGCCGTGGACCAGGCCCTCGCCCTCGACGTGCTGCCCGAGCGGGAGACCCACGCGGGCCGCTACCTGGGCGTCTTCGGCTTCGCCACCTCCATACCGCAATCCGCCGCGCCGTTCCTCGCGCCCCTGCTCCTGGCCGTCGGAGCGGGCGGCGCGGAGAAGAACTACACGTTGCTCTACCTCGTGGCCGCCGCCTGCACGCTGGCCGGCGGCCTGATCGTCCTTCGCATCAAGTCCGTCCGCTGAGGAGCGGCCGTCCGTGACCTGAGGCCGCCGCGTACTCCCCTCGCGTTCATCCCCGGCGTCTCCGACGAACTGCGCAACGACCTGAAGGAAGCCCTCTCGTGAACCTGCAAGACAAGGCGTCCCTGCTGTCCGGCCGGGATTTCTGGAGCACCGAGCCGGTCGGCGACGTGCCCTCCGCCGTGCTGAGCGACGGCCCGCACGGCGTGCGCCGGCAGACCGGGGAAGCCGACCACGTCGGCATCCACGAGAGCCTGCCCGCCACCTGCTTTCCTCCCGCGGTGGCGGTCGGCTCCAGCTGGGATCCGGCCGTCGCCGGCCGCCTGGCCGCCGCCGTGGCCATCGAGGCTCGCGCGCTGGACGTCCAGATCAGCCTGGGGCCGGGGGTGAACATCAAGCGCTCGCCGCTGTGCGGGCGCAACTTCGAGTACTACTCCGAGGACCCGCTGCTCACCGGTGTGCTGGCCACCGCCCACGTCGAGGCGCTGCAGGCGGGCGGCGTCGGCGCGTCGGTCAAGCACTTCGCGGCCAACAACCAGGAGACCGGCCGCATGCGGGTCAGCGCCGAGATCGACGAGCGCACCCTGCGCGAGATCTACCTGCCGGCCTTCGAACGCGTCGTCAAGCAAGCCGCGCCCGCGACGGTCATGGCCGCCTACAACAAGGTCAACGGCGTCTACGCCAGCCAGCATCCCTGGCTGCTCACCCGGGTGCTGCGCGAGGAATGGGGGTTCGAGGGCGTCGTGGTCTCCGACTGGGGCGCCGTCAACGACCGGGTCGCGGCGCTGAAGGCCGGGCTGGACCTGGAGATGCCCGGCAACCCCGCGAACGACGCCATGATCGTCCAAGCGGTCCGGGACGGCGAGCTGGACGAGGCGGTCGTCGACCGCTCCGTCGCGCGGGTGAGCGCCATGGCGCGTGCCTGGCGGCCGGAGCCTGCCGCGTTCGACGCCGACACCCATCACGCGCTGGCCCGCGAGCTGGCCGCCGAATGCGCCGTGCTGCTGAAGAACGACGGTGACACCCTGCCCATCAGGGCGGACGTACAGACGATCGCGGTCCTCGGCCCCTTCGCCACCGAGCCGCGCTTCCAGGGCGGCGGCAGCTCCCACGTCACCCCCACCCGCGTCGACAGCCCGCTGGAGGAGATCAGGAGGCTCGCCGGAGACCGGGTCATCACCGCCGACCCCGAGCACGCCGACCTGGCGATCGTCTTCGCCGGGCCGGCCGACCTCGACGAATCGGAGGGGTACGACCGGGCGGGCCTCGATCTGCCCGCCGAACAGGTCGAGCTGATCCGTGCCACCGCCGCCGCGGCCCGCCGTACCGTCGTGGTCCTGTCCAACGGCGGGGTGGTGTCGCTGGAGGGCTGGCACGACGAGGTGGACGCCATCCTGGAGGGGTGGCTGCTCGGCCAGGCGGGCGGGGGCGCGATCGCCGATCTGCTGTTCGGCGTCGCCGCGCCCTCCGGGCGGCTGGCGGAGACCATCCCGATGCGCCTGCAGGACACCGCCAGTTACCTGAACTTCCCCGGTGAGCAGGACGTGGTCCGCTACGGCGAGGGCGTCATGGTGGGTTACCGCTACCACGAGACGGCCGGGCGGCCGGTCCGCTATCCCTTCGGCCACGGGCTCACGTACACGACCTTCGCGGTCAGCGACCTCACGGTGCGGGTCACCGGCGACGACAGCGCGCGCGTCTCCGTCACCGTCGCCAACACCGGCCGGCGGTACGGCAAGCACGTCGTCCAGCTCTACGTCGCCACGCAGGCCGGGCCGGTCCGCCGCCCGGCTCGCGAACTGCGCGCCTTCACCAAGGTCGGCCTCGAACCCGGCCGGTCCACGACCGTGACCTTCGACCTGGACGCCCGCGCCTTCGCCTACTGGGACGTCAAGGAGGGCCGCTGGCTGGTCGCGCCGGGCGACTACACCGTTCAGATCGGTGAGAACGCCTCGGAGGTCGTCGTCGAGGAGACGATCGAGCTCGCCGGTGAAGTGATCGCCAAGGAGCTCACCATGGACTCCAGCGTCGGAGAATGGTTCGCCCACCCGCAGGTGGGCCCGGTGCTCATACGGCACGTCGCGGCCACCATGACCGAGGAGCAGCGGGCCGCGGCCGCCGAGCACCAGGACCTGCTCAAGATGATCGAGTCGCTGCCCATGCACCAGTTCCTCAGCCCCATGGGGGTGCGGCTCCCGGACCAGGCCGTGCGGGAGATGATCGAGCTGAGCCGGAGGCCCCAGTGAACACGCCGAGCCGGCTGAGGGTGGACCACCTCGGCGAAACGCCGGGCACCGACGTCGCCCGGCCGTGCCTGTCCTGGTGGCTGCCCGCAGGATCGGCCCATCAGCTCGCTTACCGGATCCGCACCCAGGACTGGGACTCCGGCCGGATCGACAGCGACCGGAGCGTGCTGGTTCCCTACGCCGGGCCGGAACCGGCCGCCGGTCAGCGGGTCACCTGGCAGGTCAAGGTCTGGACCGATCGCGGCGAGAGCGGCTGGTCGGCGCCCTCGTTCTGGGAGCGGACGATCGGCACCTGGACGGCCCGCTGGATCGAACCGGCCGAGGACGGCACACCCGAGCCCGGCAGACGCCCCGCCTACCTGCTGCGGCACGAGTTCACCCTCGACGCGGTGCCCGCCAGGGCGCGCCTGTACGCCACGGCGCACGGCGTCTACGAGGTGTTCGTCAACGGCGTGCGCGTCGGCGACCAGGAGCTCACGCCGGGTTTCACCGCCTACCGCTCCCGCCTGCACGTGCAGACCTATGACGTCGGCGCGCTGCTGCGCGCGGGATCCAACGTCATCGGCGCGGTGCTGTCGGACGGCTGGTACCGGGGGCGGACCGGCTACGAGCGGATCCCCGACGGGTACGGCACGCGCACCGCCTTCCTCGCCGAACTCCACGCCGGTGACGCGGTGATCGGTACCGGCCCGGCCTGGCGCTCGACCATCGGGGAGATCGTCGCCGCCGACCTCATGGACGGCCAGGAGAGCGATTTCTCCCGTGCGATCCCGGGCTGGTCGCGCCCCGGGCTGGACGTCAGCGCCTGGCAGGAGGTGAGGCTGCCGGACCTGACGACCGAGGGCCGGCTGACCACCAGCCCCGCCCCGCCCGTCCGCCGGATCGAGACGCTCGCGCCGGTGGCGATCACCAGCCCGCGTCCCCGCGTGCAGGTGGTGGATTTCGGGCAGACCATCAACGGCTGGGTACGGCTGAGCGCACCGCCCGGGCAGGTCACCCTGACCCACGGGGAGGCGCTCGGCCCCGACGGCGACCTCACCATGGACCACCTGGCGGCCGTGGACCACGCCACCGGGACGAAGCTCGACACCGGGCAGCGGGACCGCGTCACCGCCGCGGGCGGCGAGGTGTTCGAGCCGCGCCACACCACGCACGGCTTCCGCTACGTGCGCGTCGAGGGCCACGACGGGCCACCGGATGTCGAAGCCGTGGTCGTCCACACCGACCTGCGCCGCACCGGCTGGTTCCGGTGCAGCGACGAGCGGATCAACCGGCTGCACGAGGCGGCGGTGTGGAGCTTTCGCGGCAACGCCTGCGACATCCCCACCGACTGCCCCACCCGCGAGCGCGCCGGCTTCACCGGCGACTGGCAGATCTTCCTGCCCACGGCCGCGTTCCTGTACGACGTGGCCGGGTTCTCGATCAAGTGGCTGCGCGACCTCGCGGCCGACCAGTGGCCGGACGGACGCGTCCCCAACTGGGCCCCGGAACCGGGCCACGACCGGCGCGCCGACGAGACCTACGCCTACATGAACGGGTCGGCGGGATGGGGTGACGCCGCGGTCATCGTGCCCTGGCAGACCTACCTCGCCTACGCCGACGAGCGCGTTCTGGCCGAGCAGTACGCGTCCATGACCCGATGGGTCGATTTCGCCGCCACCCGTGCCCGCGAGGGCCGCCATCCCGAGCGCGCCGCCGCCCGCCCGCGACCGGCTCCGCACGAGGAGTACCTGTGGGACAGCGGCTTCCACTGGGGGGAATGGACCGAGCCGCAGCAGGATCAGCCGTTCTGGGCCATCGACCAGGGGATCGTGGCCACCGCGTACCTCCACCTGTCCGCGAGGCTGCTCGCCCGCACCGCCGCGGTGCTGGGCAAGGACGCCGACGAGGCCCGCTACGCGGCCTACGCGGACAACGTCCTGGCCGCGTGGCGGGCGGAGTTCATCCGCGCCGACGGCACGCTGACCGTCGACACCCAGGCCACCCACGTGCGCGCGCTCGCGTTCGGCCTCGTGCCGCCGCCGCTGCGGGAGCGGACCGCGCGGCGCCTGGTCGAGCTGATCCGCGCGGCCGGCACGCACCTGGGCACCGGGTTCCTCGCCACGCCGTTCCTCCTGCCGGTGCTCGCCGACACCGGCCACCTCGACGTCGCCTACGAGCTGCTGTTCCAGGACAGCGTCCCGTCGTGGCTCGCGATGATCGACCGCGGCGCCACCACGATCTGGGAGGACTGGGACGCCATCGCCGACGACGGCACCCCCAAATCGTCCCAGAACCACTACAGCAAGGGTGCCGTCATCTCCTTCCTGCACCGCTACGTCGCCGGCATCCGGCCGCGCGACGACGCGCCGGGTTACCGGCACTTCGACCTCCATCCCCGGCCCGGCGGCGGCCTCACCTCCGCCGAAGCCCGGCTCGACTGCCCCTACGGGCGGATCGCCAGCCGCTGGCGGATCGACGACGGCACGTTCCACCTCACCGCCACCGTCCCGCCCGGCACCCGCGCCACCGTCACCCTCCCGGACGGCACCACCGTCGACGTCGGCCCCGGCCTGCACCACTACACCTGCCCGGCCACATGAGCACCGCCCCCTGCGAGCTGGTGCCCGCCGCGACTCATGCTCGGCGCTCTCGCTCACCTGTGTCGGCACGTTGTGCGGCGGCGAGGTGCTCCTTCAGCGGCAGAGCGGTGTCCCTGGCCGTCGCCGGTGGCAGTGAGATGCCCTCGCCGAGAGCCCGGCGCACGGCGAGGAAGTCGGCGGGGCTGTTGACGCATTCGGCGGCGACCAGCCGCGGGCCCCGGTAGCGCAGCGCCGTGTGCTGTCCCGGGCGCCGGCCGGGACGCAGGACGACCTCGTCGTCCGGGCGGGCCAGCCCGGCGATCTGCAGCTTGAGCCTGCCTTGGTCGGACCAGAACCAGGGGACGCCACGGTAGGGGCGGTCCAGGCCGGCCAGCGTGGCGGCGGCCGAGGTGGCCTGCTCGATGGCGTTGTCGACGCTCTCCAGCCGCAGCCGTGGAGCGTCGTGCGACCAGGGGGACGGGTCGGGCAGGTTCGCGCAGTCACCTATGGCGATGGTGCGGCCGTCGGAGGCCAGGGAGCGGGCGTCCACGACGATGCCGTCGTCGCAGCGCAGCCCGGCGGCGCGGGCCAGCTCGTCGCGGGGCCGGGCGCCCACGCCGACCACGACGAGGTCCGCGGGCAGCTCCTCGCCGTCGTCCAGTTCCACCGCGTCGACCGTGCCGTCCGTGCCGCGCAGGCGGACGGGGCGCAGTCCGGTGCGGACCTGTATGCCGGCGGCGCGGTGCGCGGTCGCGACGAGGTCGGCCGTGGCCCTGCTGACGACGCGGTTCATCAGGGCGGGCGCGGCTTCGACCACGGTCGCCGGGATGCCGGCCGTTGCGGCGGTGGCGGCCACCTCCAGGCCGATGAAGCCGCCGCCGATGACGACCACGGCGGTGGCGGTGGCCAGGCGCCCGGCGAGGGCCTGTGCGTCGCGGACGTCGCGGAGCGTCAGCACGCCGTCGAGGCCCGCGCCCTCGATCGGCAGGCGGCGGGGGCGCGCGCCGGTGGCCAGCACGAGCCGGTCGAACCTCCAGCGGTGGCCGGTGGCGGAGGTGGCCGTGCCCGTGCCGTCGCCGGCGAGGTCGATCCGGTCGATGTGCTCCCCGGTCACCAGGTCGATGCGTTTGTCCGCGTAGAAGGCGGCGCTGCGCAGCGCGAGGGAGGCGAGCGGGGCCTCGCCTTTGAGGAACGCCTTCGACAGCGGGGGCCGGGCGTAGGGGGCGTGCGGTTCCTGGCCGACGAGGGTGATGGGTCCTTCCCAGCCCAGGTCCCGGGCGGTCCCGGCGAGCTGCGCGCCGGCCTGGCCGGCGCCCACGATGAGCAGGTTCACAGCTGGGCTTCCGGGACGGTCACGTGGACCTCCTGGCCGTCGCGCAGGATGAGCTGACAGGACAGGCGGGAGTTGCCCTGGCGTTCGGTGGCGGCGCAGTCGAGCATCTCGTCCTCGTCGTCGCCGACGGGGGCGAAGTCGTCGGCGTTCTCCTCGGCCAGGAAGACGTGGCAGGTCGCGCACGACAGCGACCCGCCGCACTGGCCGACGATGCCGGAGACGCCGTTGCGGACGGCGGTCTGCATCACCGAGTCACCGGCGGCCGCTTCGATCACGTCCTGGCGGCCGTCGGGCTGGGTGTAGAACACTTTCGGCAAGGTGCTGTTCCTCGCGTTCACCAGGTGACGGGCAGGTCGGTCATCGGCTGGGTCAGCACGTCGTGGCGGACCACGGGCTCGCCCGCCAGCCGCAGCTGTGGCAGCCGCTTGAAGATCTCGGCCAGGCCGACCTGCAGCTCCATGCGGGCCAGCGGCGCGCCGAGGCAGTGGTGCATGCCGTAACTGAGCATCAGGTGCGGGTTGTCGGCCCTGGTGATGTCGAAGCGGCCCGGATCCGGTACGACGTCGGGGTCGTGGTTGGCGGCGCCCGGGTCCATGCTGACCGCTTCCCCGGCGGCGATCAGCTGCCCGTCGATGACCACGTCCTCGGTCGCGACGAACGGCACCAGGCCGCCTCCGCCTCCTACGGGGCCGCCCATCATGAAGCCGCCGTGGCGCAGCACCTCTTCGGCGGCCGTGGGTGCCAGGCCGTCGGGGTCGGTCAGGAACAGCTCCCGCTGCTCGTCGGAGCGCAGCAGCGACAGCACGCCGGTGGTCAGGAAGTTGGCGGTGTTGTCGAAGCCTCCGACGATGAGCAGGAACGCGATGGGCAGGATCTCGGCGTCGGTGAGCGTCTCGTCGCGCTCGTGGGCGTGGGCCAGGGAGCTGAGCAGGTCGTCGCGGGGTTCGGCGCGCCGCTTGGCGATCAGGTCGGTCATGTACGCGGCCAGCTCGCCCATGTCGGCGGCGATCTCCTGCTCGGACTTCCCGGCCACCGACAGGGTGGAGGAGCTCCACCGCTCGAACTTCTCCCGGTCCGACGAGGGCACGCCCAGCAGCGAGCTGAGCATCTCGATGGGCAGGGGTACCGCGTACTCAGCGACGAGGTTGCGCACGCCGCCCCGCGCGACCATGCCGTCGATCAGCTCGCCTGCGAAGGCGACCGCCGAGTCGCGCATGTCGCGCACGCGCCGCGGCGAGATCGCCTTCTGCACCAGCTTGCGCAGCCTGGTGTGCTGGGGCGGGTCCTCGAACTGCAGCGTCGTGCGCAGGAAGCCGGGGAAGGGCACGAAGAACGGCACCTCCCGCTCCCCCGTGCGGAACGGCTCGCGGACGAAGCGCCGGTCGCTGAGCATCTGCCGGGCCGCCCGGTTGCGGTGCACGATCCAGACGTCGCCGCCGTACGGCATGGTGACCTTGGTCATGGGGCGGTCGGCCATGAGGCGCCGCAGGTGTTCCACGGCCTCGGCCGGGGGCCGGGGCGCGAAGGGGAACTCGATGGGGGTGGTCATCATCTCTCCGTCGAAGTCAGGGTGATGGTTTCCGGTCGCGCCTGCGGGGTGAGGGCCATGATGTCGTCGAACCGCTCGGCCACCGTCTCGATGGTCAGGCCGGGCTCGTGGATGCCCTCGGTGGTGACGACGGCGAGCCGGTTGACGGTGCCGCCGGCGGCGTTGAAGACCTCGCCGCTCACCCGGCAGGAGGGGTGGGTGAGGTAGGCGGCCACGGGGGCCACGTGCTCGGGCAGGAGCTGGGTGCGCAGGTACTGCATGACGTCGGGGGACAGCGAGTCGGCCGAGTTCTCGGCCATGCGGGTGCCGGCTCCGGGCGCCAGGGCGTTGACCAGCACGCCGTGCGGGGCGCCCTCGATGGCGAGGTTGCGGGTGAGGGCGAAGACGGCCCCCTTGGAGCTGCCGTAGTGGGTCATCAGCGGGTTGCCGAGCATCGCGGCGGAGACCGTGTTGACCACCCGGCCGCTGCCGGAGGCGATCAGGTGCGGCCAGGCGGCGCGGCAGAGGTACAGCGTCCCGAAGAAGTGCACGTCGAGGTGGCGCCGGTACTCCTCGATCGGGATCTCGTCGAAGTGCCCGGTCCGGACGATGCCGGCGTTGTTCACCACCGCGTCGAGCCGGCCGTACGCGGCCAGGGCGGCTTCGACCACGGCGGCGGCGCCGTCCTCGGTGGCGACGTCGGCGCGGCAGGCGACGGCCCGCCCTCCGGCCGCGCGGATCTCGGCGGCGACGTCGGCAGCCGGGTCGTCGCCGTCGACGCCGGAGCCGTCCACGCGGGCGCCGAGGTCGGCGACGACGACGGCGGCGCCACGGGCGGCCAGCAGCAGGGCGTGCGCCCGGCCGATGCCGCGCCCCGCGCCGGTCACGACGATCACGCGGTCATGGAAGGAAAGCAGGTCCACAGTGGATCCCTTCTCGGTCATGGGCGGTTCGCCCCGCCGCTCGCCTGGACCGGTACCTGCCAGATGGTGCCGCGGCGGTTGCGCCGGGACTCCTCCCAGTCCATGACGTCCAGGCCGGTGCAGATGTACAGGGTGCGCCGGTCGGCGCCGCCGAGCACGCAGGCGGGCGGCAGGGCCTCGGCGGGGTCGAAGGGCACCACGTCGGTGATGGCGCCGCCGTCGGCGAAGCGCGCGACGGCCACTCCGGGCATTCCGGCCCAGACCCCGCCGTCGTCGTCCAGGCAGATGCCGTCCGGCAAGGAGGGCGTCTCGGCGAAGACGCGCCGGCCGGTCAGGCGGCCGTACTTGTCGCGGTCCAGCACGGTGATGCGGTTGGCGAACGCCTCGGCGGTCAGCACCCGGCTGCCGTCGGCGGTGATCGCGATGCCGTTCGCGCCGGACATGCCGCCCAGGCCGGTCAGGGCGTGTGCGGTGCCGGCGGGCTCCACGACCAGCAGCGGCGAGTCGCGCGGCTCCTCGCCCTGGAACAGCTCGAAGCCGAGCTGGGTGACGTAGGCGCGGCCGTCGCCGTCCACGACCATGTCGTTGATCGGCCCGCTCGCCAGCTCCCGCAGGTCGGCGTGGACGGTGACCTGCTCGCCGTCGAAGGCCAGGACGAGCCGCTCGTGCATGGAGGTGACGATCAGCCTGCCGTCGGGCAGCCAGCCGAACCCGCCGGGGATGACCTCGGTGCCGTTGACGGACGTGCGCCGCGACAGGTCCAGGACGGTGTGCGGGGTGCCGTCGTCGTCCAGGCGGACGACGCGGTGCGCGTACATGTCGCTGAAACACAGCGCGCCGTCGTGCCAGCGCGGGCATTCGGCCCAGGTGTAGCCGCTCGACAGCTGTTCGGCGGCCAGCACGCGGGCGTGGGCGAACGGATCGGCCACGGGTTCTCCTAGGTCAGAAGGGCAGCGGGTGGGCGAACTTGGCGCGCAGCAGCGCGCCGATCTCGGCGACGGCGAGCCGGCCTCGGGCGAGGTGGTCCGACTGGGCGAGGAAGCCGTGATAGGTGCCGGGGTAGCGGGTGTGGGTGGTCTGGACGCCGGCCTCGCGCAACCGGCGGGCGTAGCGCTCGCCCCAGTCCCTGATCGGGTCGCACGCGGCCGTCACCACGATGGCCGGCGGCAGCCCGCTCAGGTCGGCGGCGTAGGCGGGGATGCGGTAGGCGCTGTCCGGGTGGCCCTGCCCGGCGTCGGCGTTCTCGTTGAGGAACAGGACGTCGTCCCGGCTGAGGATCGGCGCCTGCGCGTACCGCGCCATCGACCGGGCGGCCAGGTCCCGGTCGAGGCCGGGGTAGGCGAGCACCTGGCAGCTGATCGCCGGCCCGCCCCGGTCCCGCGCGGCCAGGGCGACCGCCGCCGCGAGGGTGCCGCCCGCGCTGTCGCCGACGACGGCCAGCCTGTCCGGGTCGATGTGCAGGTCGGCGGCGTGTTCGGCGGTCCAGACGGTGGCGGTGTAGGCGTCGTCGAACTGGGCGGGGGGCGGCGACTCGGGCGCGAGGTGGTATCCGACCGACACCACCGTGGCGCCGCTGTGCCGGGCCAGGTGCCTGGCCAGCGGCTCGAAGGAGTGGTTGGAGCCCAGGCACATGCCGCCGCCGTGGAAGTAGACGAGCACCGGTGCGCGCTCGTCGAGGGTGGGGCGGTGGACGCGCAGCGGGATCTCCCCCCACGGCCCGTCGATCAGATGGTCCTGGGTGACGGCCATGACGGGCAGGTCCGCGGGCAGCGGCATCGTCTCCATGGCGTGGCGGATCGCGGCCAGCCCGCGCTCGCGCATGGGCGGCACGTCGGCCAGGGCGGCGGCGATGGCGGCGGCGTCCGGGTCCAGTTCGGCGGGCGAGGTCATGAGGCGGGGACGGTGAACTCGCCCTGCGGCAGGCGCGGGGCGCGGCGGCGGGTCAGGGTGTCGGCGCGTTCTGCCATGGTGTCGGCGACGAAGGGCTGCGACAGCAGGTAGAACTCGTCCGCGGCGGCCTGGTCGAAGAACACCCGGGCGGCGTCGATGGGGTCCATCGCCTGGGCTTTGATCCGCAGCATGGCCGCGCGGTGGTCCTCGGCGGCGGCGACGTCTCCGTCCTCGACGGCGCCGGCGGACTCGAAGATGTTCGAGGCCACGGCGCCGGGAAGAACGGCCTGGACGTGGACGTGATGTCCGTGCCCGGCGAGCTCGACCTCCTGGCGCAGGCATTCGGTGAGCGCCAGGACGGCGTGCTTGCTCATGATGTACGGCGCCTGCAGCGGGGCGGCGCTGACGCCGCCGATGGACGACAGGTTCCACACCCACGAGCGGCCGGGCTCGGCCATCATGCGCGGCAGGAACGCCTTGATGCCGTGGAAGACGCCGCTGATGTTGATCGACACCAGGCGTTCCCAGTTGGCGACGGGGGTGTCCCACAGGTAGCCGAACTGTTCGACGCCGGCGTTGTTGACCAGGAGCCTGACGGGACCGGCGTCCCGGAAGGCGGTCGCGGCCAGGCGCTCGACGGCGTCGGGGTCGCGCACGTCGCAGACGACGTCGAGGGCTCGGGCGCCGTGCCGCTCCAGTTCGGCGCGCAGAGCGGCGATCGCGGCGGCGTCGACGTCGGCGAGCACGACCGTCATGCCGAGCTCGCGGGCGGCGTACCGGGCCAGGCCGGCGCCGATGCCCGCACCGGCTCCGGTGATGACGGCGACGCCGCCGCCGAACAGGTCCTTGGGCGTGCTCATCGCAGGCTCCCTTCACGCTCGGCGACGATCTCGCGGATGGCGCGCACCACGGGCTCGAAGGTGCTGCCGGGTCCCGCGCTCACCGGGGCGTCCATGTTGTTGTGGCAGATCGCGACCGCGAGCCGGTCGCGCAGATCGGCCCAGGCGACGGAGCCGCCCGCGCCGGGGCTGTAGATGACGGAGCGGTGATCGCCCACGAGCGGGTCGGAGGCGCCCGGCTCGCCGCCGAGCCAGAACCCGTTCGCGCCGAACCACACCGGGATGGTCAGCACCTGGTCGGGGGCGTGCGGGTCCGTGCGTGGGCGGGTGAACGTGGCGACCCGGTCGGGCGACAGCAGCCGGACGCCGTCGAGCCGCCCGCCTTCGGCGAGCATCGCGAAGATCCTGGCCACCGCGTTCGCGGTGGCGATCGCGCCCGCCCCGGGGTCCACGGCCTGCTGCATGACCGGCTGGTTGTGCACGTCGGAGCCGGGGAAGACGGCCTGGGGGCTGATGTTGTGCTCGTCGGTGATCGCGAACGTGTTGCCGCCGTACAGGGTGGCCACCCGTGCGAGGTCGTCATCGGGGACGCCGAGGTGGAAGTCGGTGACGCCGAGCGGCGCGCAGATCTCCTCGGCGACGAAGACGTCGAAGGGCCGGTGCGCCGGATCGGTGCGGCGTACGACCTCGCCGACGATCCAGCCCCACACCAGGACGTGGTAGGCGCTGGTCGTGCCCGGCTCGTACAGCGGGGTGAAGGCGGCGATCCGGTCCGTCATCCACTCCCAGTCGGCCAGCAGCTCCGGGGTGACGCCTTCGGGCATCTGCGGGATGCCCGCCCGGTGCGACAGGGCCTGCTCGACCGTGATGGCCTGCTTGCCGCCCGCGGCGAACTCCGGCCAGTACCGGGCGATCGGCGCGTGCAGGTCGACCAGCCCGCGCTCGGCCTGCAGGTGGAGCGCGGTCGCGGTGACGCCCTTGGTCACGGAGAACACCGGGAACAGGGTGCGCTCGTCGACGGGCGCGCCGGTGGCGGTGTCGGTGACTCCGGCGACCGCGTCGGCGATCAGCTCGCCGCGGTGGTAGGCGGCCACGGCGATGCCGATCTCCCCCAGGTCAAGCGCGCGATCAAGAGCCTTGCCGAGGCGAGGATCGGTGGTGGTCATGTGCTGTCCCCCTGCGGTGAGCGGCGTCGCTTGCGGGCTGGTGACCCGACGCTAGGGCGGAGGCGACGCCGTTGCTGGACGGTGTTCCGGTGAGTGGACGGCTTGTGCGTCTCAGGTCGTCACCTCGCGGCGTGCCAGCAGCCAGCGGCCGTCCCCGCCGCGGGTGAGCTCGTCGCGGTAGGAGCCGATGGCGACGATCGCCGCGGGCGGGCCGGCGGACACGAGCAGGAAGGACGACAGCGCCGTGGCGCGGTCGCCGGTGGTGTGCACCTCCAGGTTGGTGATCACGTGCCGGTTGCCCGAGCCGGGGCCGGCGTGCCCGAGCTCGCGCATCCGGGTCAGCCCGGCGACGGTCTGCTCGCGTCCGCGCCAGCGCGCGCCGGCCATCGCCCACTCGACGTCGTCGGTGAGCAGGGCGCCGAGGTCGTGCGGGGTTCCTTCGTCGGCCAGGCGGGCGAACGCGTGCAGGAGGTTGGCGATGTCGGAGGTCATGGAGAGGTACTGTCCTCTTGATCCCGGTCGTCTTGAGGGCGGACGTCCACTGAGCGGACGCTTCGGCGGAAGCGGCGACCGGTGTCGGGCAGGGTGAGAGGCGTACTCGTCCCCGACGTTGCGGAGGCCGCTCGTGCGAGCAGACAGCGAGGACCTGTCGGTCACGGTGGAGAACGGGGTCGGGCTCCTGGAGCTGCGCCGGCCGCCCGCCAACTACTTCGACGAGCAGCTCATCGGGCTGCTCGTGGACGCCGCCCGCGAACTGGACGGCAGCGCGGACTGCCGGGTGCTCGTCCTGGCCTCCGAGGGCAGGCACTTCTGCGCCGGCGCCGACTTCGGGACGGGCGGCGCCTTCGACGGCGACCGGGTGGCCGTGGCGCGGCGCCTGTACCGGCGGGCGGCGCCGTTGTTCGAGATCCGGACCCCGATCATCGCCGCGGTCCAGGGCGCCGCCGTGGGCGGAGGGCTGGGGCTGGCCTGCGCGGCCGACTTCCGGGTCGCCGATGAGCACACCCGGTTCGTCGCGAACTTCGCGATGCTGGGCTTTCATCAGGGGTTCGGGCTGAGCGTGACGCTGCCGGAGATCGTCGGCCGGCAGGCGGCGGCCGACATGCTGCTGAGCGGCCGGCCGGTGCGCGGCCAGGAGGCCCATCGCATCGGTCTGGCCGATCGGCTGGCCGAGCCCGGCCGGCCGCGCGAGCAGGCGCTGGCCTGGGCCCGCGAGCTGGCGTCGGCTGCCCCGCTGGCGGTGCGGTCGATCCGCTCGACGTTGCGGGCCGGTCTGGCGCGCCGGGTCGCCGAGGCGCTGGAGCACGAGCTGGCCGAGCAGGCGCGGCTGTGGGCGACCGCGGACTGCGCCGAGGGCATCGCGGCGAGCCTGGAGCGCCGGCCACCGGTGTTCCGCGGGGAATGACCGCGCCGGGGATGCGGGCCGCCCGCACCCCCGGGGGTGGTGATCAGCCGGTGAACACGTAGTCGCGCGGCTCCGGCGCGCGCAGCATGGCCCAGTAGTCGACCAGCCGCCACGGGCAGGCCACCCAGGCGCGTCCTGCCTTGTTGCGGTAGTACCCGTTCGCCGTGCCGCCGTGTTTCCAGACGGTCTTGTCCAGCTCCTCATCGACGCGCCGGTTGTAGTCCTCGGTCGCCTCCCGCGTCGGCTCCATCGCGGTGTGGCCGTGCTCGACGAGGTACTGCAGGCTCTCCACGACGTAGTGGACGTGCTCCTCGCTGGTGACGTTGTGGCCGCCGCCGTGGTTGGGCGCGGCGTTCGGGCCCGCCGTGACGAAGAAGTTGGGAAAGCCCGGCACGGTGATGCCGAGGTACGCCCTCGGGTTCTCCTCGGCCCATTCCTCGGCCAGCCTGATGCCGCCGCGGCCGACGACGTCGAGGAAGCCGAGGTATTCGAGCCTGAAGCCGGTGGCCCAGATGATGACGTCGGCGGGGATGAACTCGCCCTCCGTCGTCACCACGCCGTCCGGGCGGATCCGCCGCAACGAGCCGCGGTGCAGCGACACGTTGTCGCGCTTGACGGCTTCGAAGAAGCCGGGGTCCTTGACGATCCGCTTGGCGAACGGCGGGAAGTCCGGCGTCAGCATCTCCTTCAGATCGGGACGGTCGGCGAAGGACCGGTCGAGGTAGTCCAGGCAGACCCGCATCACCATGTCGTTGGCCGGGGACGAGGAGACGTGCGTGGCGTACCACTCCTCGTCGATGCGCGGGATGGAATAGCCCTTGTCGGCGGCCCACCAGTAGGTCTTGACGCGGAACCACTGGTGGAAATAGGGGATGTGCTCCAGCGCCCATCTCATGCCCTCGGGCACGTCGGCGGCGACCTTGCGCTCGGGGATGACCCAGTGCGGCTGGCGCATCACGACGTCCAGGGACTTCACCTGCTCGGCGATCGCGGCCACCACCTGGACCGACGTGCAGCCGGTGCCCAGGACGACCACCCGTTTTCCGCTGAGGTCCACGTCATGGCGCCACTCGGCGGTGTGCATCGTCTCACCGTCGAAGGTGTCGATGCCGTCGATGTCGGGGATGGCCGCCGCGTTGAGCACGCCTGTCGCGGTGACCACGGCGTTGGCGTGGTGCGTGCGCACCGAGCCGTCCTTGTGCCGGACGGTGATCTCCCAGATCTGGTCGTCCTCCTGCCAGCGGCAGCCGAGCACCTTGGCCGAGAAGGTGATGTGCGGGTGGAGGCCGTACTTACCGGCCACGTGGTGCAGGTACTGCAGGTACTCCGGTCCTGTCGGGTAGTACTTCGACCAGCCCGGGTTGAGCTCGAAGGAGTAGGAGTAGAAGTGGCTCGGCGTGTCGACGGCCGCGCCCGGATAGGTGTTGCGCGACCACGTTCCGCCGAGGTCGTCGCGTTCTTCGAACACCTGGTAGCGGAAGCCCGCCCGACCGAGTTCGATCGCGGCGTTCAGGCCGATCATGCCGCAGCCGATGATCGCGACGGTGAAGCCGGCCGGCGGCTTGCGGGTGGCCGGAACGACCCGGCGGGCGGGCTCGAAGCCGCCCTGCTCGCGCAGGTGGGGGACGTACTCCTCGCCGACGGTGTCGGCCACGCACAGCTCGGCCATCCGGCGGAACAGCGCGTCGTCCGGTACGGCGATCCGGGGGATCAGCGGTCCTGCGAGCAGGTGCCGGGCGCGCTCGCGCACCTCGGCCGCGACCGTCGCGGGGTACTCCCCCATGATCGCCTGGGTGCGGCTTCGCTCCTGCTCCAGTCTGGCCCTGAACTCGTCGAGGAGAGCGGTGTCCCCGCTGTGGTGGACCAGCGCCATCAGCAGGGCGCCCGGCTCGGCGACGTCGATGGCCGCGTCGAGGGCCTGGCGATCGATGTCGGTCACCGGTGCCAGGACGTAGGTGGGCTGGTCCGGGGATATCAGCGTCATGGGTCAGTGGTTCCTTCGCATGGGGGGTTTCAGCAGGCGCGGGTGATCGCCGGGACCCGCGCGGTGCGGCGGGTCAGGCCGGAGGCGGCGTACCAGACGTCCATGGCGGCGATGCGCACGGCGTCGCCGGCTTCCTGGACCGGCATCGTCTCGGCGGGCCCGCACAGCGACAGGGCCGCGCGCAGGCTGCCGCCGGAGGGGCCGATGGAGGCCGCCACCGCGATGATGCCCGCGGTGCAGCCCTGGACGTCGACGGCGACGCCGCCGCGGTCGCGCACGCGTTCCAGGTCGCGTCGCAGCTGGGTGCGGGTGCGGACGCCGTACACGGTGGCCGGAGGGGGGAAGGTGAGGTCCGGCCAGTCGGCTTCGGTGAGGTGCGCGAGGATGGCGCGGCCCGCGGCCGAGTGCACGGCGGGCTGGCGGCCTCCGGGACGCCAGGTCTCCCCTCTTTCCGGCCAGTCGCCGATGCGCTCCAGATGCAGGACCTCGCCCGACATCAGCGTGCTGAGGTGCACCGTCAAGCCGGTGGAGCGGTGCAGGGCGTACATGAACGGAAGGCACGCCTGGTGCAGGCGCTCGCGCTGGACGACCTTGCTGCCCAGCTCGAACATGCGCAGGCCCAGGCGGTATTGGTAGCCCTGCCGTTCCACCCAGCCGAGCTCCACCAGCCGTTGCAGGATCCGGTGCGCCGAGGAACGCGGCAGGTCGGCCTGCCGCGCGATCTGCGCCAGGGTGAGGCGAGGGTGACCGTCGAAGACCTGCAGCAGGGACGCCACCCTGTCGATCATGGTGATGGGTGAGCCAGGGCTCTGTGCCGTGGTCATGCTCCGCCTCCCCGGCCGCATCGCCGGTTGCACATTGTGCCTGCATGGCACAAACTGACACCTCGTGAGCTTACGACCCGGTTGCAGCGGTGTAAACACATTGGATCCAGTTTCCGCATACGAAATGTGGATCGGGATGGTGCCGAGCCTCTGGGAGACTGGGAGGCTGTGAGGTGTTGCCCATGACCAAGCCCATCCGGCAGAGCTTGACGGAGCGGCGTACCGAAGAACTGCGCATGACGATCGCTCGCAAGGCGGCCGAGATCTTCGTCTCCGACGGCGACACCTCGGCGACGGTCGAGCGCATCGCCGAGGCGGCGGGCATCGCCACCCGCACGTTCTACCGCCACTTCCCGGTGAAGGAGGACGTCGTCCGGCCGCTGTTCCGCCACAGCTCGCGGCTGGTCATCAGGGCTCTGCGGGAGGCGCCCTGCGAAGGGGATCTCATCGAGGTGCTGGTCGGGGTGTGGATGTCGGCGCTCGAGGAGGAGACCGTCGGTCCTTCCGAGCGCCGCTTCCTGGCGGTGATGGCGGCCAGCCCGCAGTACCGGCTGCGCTGGATGGAGGTCGACGAGGAGCTGTCCGAGGCCGTGGCGGAGTTCCTCGGCAAGCGTCTCGGGTGGGGCGAGCGCCCGCTGGAACGCTCGCTGCCCGCCTACCTCGTGGTGCAGGCCACCCGGCACGTCTTCATGCGGTGGATCACCTCCGACTCCGGCCAGGACGTCGCCGATCTGCTGCGGGAGGCCTTCCGCATGGTGCTCGACGGCGTCCGCACGGTCGCCGCCGTCCGGGCCTCGTCAGGGTGAGTGCGGCCCGAAGGCCCCCGAACGGCGGAGCGCCGAGATCCGCTCCGGGCTGTAGCCCAGCCCGGTCAGGACGCGGCGGGTGTCGGCCCCTGCCGCCGCGGGGGCACGCGGCGGCGCCGCCGCCGACCGGCTCAGCTTGATCGGCACCCCGATCCCGCGGTACGCCCCGTCCTGGACGACCATGGCGCGATGGCGGGTGTGCGGCGCGGACAGCGCGCCGTCGATGTCGTGCACCGGGCTCGCCGGCACGCCGCGCGCCGCCAGCTCTCCGGCGAGGTCGCCGGCATCGCGGCGCAGGAAGAGCGGCTCCAGTTCCGCCAGCAGCTCCGCCCGCCGGCTCACCCGGTCCTTGTTGCGCCGGAAGCGCGGATCGCCGGCCAGGTGCGGGCGTCCGAGCACCTCGGTGAGCGCGGCGAACTGGGCGTCGCTGGCGGCGGCGACGAACAGGCGGCCCTGCCCCTTCGTCCGGAACACCTGGTAGGGCGCCACGGTCGGGTGCGCGGCCCCGGTCCGCTCGGGCACCGCACCGGACTGCAGGTAGGTGGCGGAGTGCGGGTGGAGGATCGACAGGACCGCGTCGAACAGCGTCACGTCCACGAGCTGGCCCCGCCCGCTGCCGGCGCGTTCCAGCAACGCCAGCAGCACGCCCGCGAACGCCTGATGCGCGGCGGTGAGGTCCACGATGGGCACCCCCACGCGCAGCGGGTCGCCGTCGCGTTCGCCGTTCAGGCTCATCAGCCCGCCGTAGGCCTGCAGCACGGCGTCGTAGCCGGGCAGGCCGCCGAGCGGGCCGTCCACGCCGTAACCGGTGATGCGGCAGTAGACCAGCCGGGGGAACTCCCGCGCGAGCCGGGACTCGTACCCCAGCCCCCATCCCTCCATCGTGCCCGGCTTGAAGTTCTCCACGACCACGTCCGCCCGGGCGATGAGATCGTGCAGCACCTCACGGCCCGGCGGCGTGCGCAGATCGAGCACGACGTTGGCCTTGTTGCGGTTGAGGCCCTGGTAGTAGGCGCTGGTCGTCTCGGCCTCGTCGACGAACGGCGGGCCCCACCGGCGGGTCTCGTCGCCGGCGGGCGCCTCCACCTTGACCACGTCCGCGCCATGGTCGGCGAGCATCTGCGCGCACAGCGGCCCGGCCAGGACCCGGCTGAGGTCGAGCACCCGCACGCCGCGGGCGGCACCGCTCATCCGGCGTCCCCGGTCAGCAGCGGCCACCAGGCGCGGTCGTGGAGGGCGGCGGCCAGGTGGTCGTGCCAGTGGCTCTCGTTGCCGAACTCCTCGCGCCAGGCCCACAACCGCGTGGTCACCGCCCCGAGGTGGTGCTCGCTGGAGTAGCCGAGCGCGCCGTGCAGCTGATGGCCGATAGCGGCGACCTGCCGCGCGCCGGCCGAGGTCGTCGCCTTCGCCGCGGCGACGGCCACGGCGGCGTCCGCGTCCCCGTGCTCGACCGCGGCCACGGCGGCCTGCGCGCTCACCTGCATCGCGGTGACCTGCGCGGCCAGCGCCGCCAGGTGCTGCTGCACCGCCTGGAAGCGGGCCAGCGGGCGGCCGAACTGCTCGCGTTCGGTGACGTGGCGGCGGGCCGAGACCAGCACCGCGCGGGCCGCCGCCGCGAGCTGGACGGACCTGGCCAGCGCGCCCCGCCTCAGCAGCGCGGCGGCGTCCAGGCCGGGCGGCGCGGCGGCGGACGCGGCTGCCGCCACTCCGTCCAGGACCAGCAGGTCGCGCGGCTCGCCCGCCAGGTTCTCCGCCGTCACCAGGTCAACCCCGGCATCGCCGGGGATGACGGCGACCAGGTTCTCCTCCGCGCAGCGCACCATCGTGACGACGTGGCCGGCGTGCCGGGCCCACGGCACGCGCAGGCGCCCCGACAGCCGCAGCACACCGTCCTGCCGGTGCCCGATAGCCTCGTCGAGCGAGGCGACGGTCATGCCCGCGGGCACGGACAGCCCGGCGCGGGCCAGCAGCCAACCGGCGAGGAAAGCGGTCTCCGCCACCGGCACAGGCACGGCGTGGAAGGCCGCGACATCCACCACCACCGACAGCTCGCCGAGACCGCCCCCGCTGCCGCCGGCCTCCTCCGGAACACCGATGAGGTGGAAGCCGCCCTCGCTCAGTTCCTTCCACGCCCTGCCGGTACGGTCCTCGCCCCGCCGGTCCACGATGGCGGTCACCGTGGCGCGGATCTCCGCGCGCGGAT
The DNA here is from genome assembly GCF_012034275.1 of Nonomuraea composti. Classification (NCBI taxonomy): domain Bacteria; kingdom Bacillati; phylum Actinomycetota; class Actinomycetes; order Streptosporangiales; family Streptosporangiaceae; genus Nonomuraea; species Nonomuraea composti. The sequence continues at coordinate 88,452 of NZ_JAATEP010000034.1, forward strand.
CGTCGTTCATCGGACCCCCAGTCCGCGCGCCACGACCGAGCGCAGGATCTCGTTGCTTCCGCCGCGCAGGGTGAACGCCGGGGAGTGCAGGATCGCCTCGGCGAGCAGCCCGTCCAGGCCCGGCCCGTTCTTGCGGGGCTCGATGCCCGCCAGCCTCCGCACGGTCTCCACCACGTCGGCTTCGAAGCGGGATCCGAGATCCTTCACCAGCGCGGCGGCGATCTCCGGCGGCCGCCCCTCGGCCAGGGCCGCCGCCACCGACAGCGACATCTGCCGCAGGGTCCAGGCGCGTGCCGTCAGCCCGCCCAGCTCCCGCTCGGCGGACGCGTCGCCCTGCTGCCGCACGTGCTCCGCCCACGCTCGCAGGAGCGGCACCGTGCTCATGTAGCGTTCCGGCCCGGACCGTTCGTGCGCCAGCTCGGCGGTGACCTGCCGCCAGCCCGCACCGCGCTCGCCCAGCAGGCTGTCCTCGGCGACGACGGCCGCCTCGAAGATGACCTCGTTGACGTGGTGCTCCCCGTCGATCGTGCGGATCGGCCGGATCTCGACGCCCGGTGCCGGCAGGTCCACGATGAACTGCGACAGCCCCGCGTGCCGGTCCGCCGGCGAGCCGTCCGTGCGGGCCAGGACGACGATCGCGTGGGCGAAGTGCGCCCCGGTCGTCCACACCTTCGTGCCGGTGATCTCCCAGCCGCCGTCGACCTGCCGGGCGCGGGTGCGTACGGACGCCAGGTCGGAGCCGGCGTCGGGCTCGCTCATCCCGATGGCGAAAGAGCACTCGCCGCGGGCGATCGCCGGCAAGTAGCGCTCGCGCTGCGCCGGGCTGCCGTGCCGCAGGATGGACGGCGCCATCTGCCGGTCGGCGATCCAGTGCGCGGCGACGGGCGCGCCCGCGGCCAGCAGCTCCTCGGTCACCACGAACCGCTCCAGCGGGGAGCGGTCATGGCCGCCGTAGGCGCTCGGCAGCGTCATGCCGATCCAGCCGCGCGCGCCCAGCCGGCGGCTGAAGGCGGGATCGGCCACCGACATCCACGCGTCGCAGCGCGGGACGAAGGTGCCTGCCGCCAGCTCGCCGTCCAGAAAGCTCCGGACGTCGTCGCGAAGCCGTCGGGCGGCTTCACCGAGGCGGTGCGGGGGAAGATGGATGCTCGTCGTCAACCGGACTCCTCCTTCGGTCCGGTTCACGCTATGGGGCCGGAGCCCGCCCAAGGGGACGATGTTCCGTTGAGCGGACGGTCAGCGTGGCACGCCTGGGGCCAGCATCAGGCTCAGCTGGTCCGCCGATCCCGCGCGATGCGTGTCCATCAGCTCCACCAGCCGCTCCACGTCGCCGGCACCGAGCGCGGCGACCATCTCCCGGTGCTCGGCCAGGATCCGCGCCCGTCCCGCCTCGTCGTGGAGGTAGACCGCGTGATAGGGCAGCGCCCACGTCCAGACGCGCTTGATCTGGCCCACGACGAGGTTCAGCTCGCTCAAGTCGAAGATCGCGAAGTGGAACCGGGTGTTGAGGACGCGCATGCGCGGCAGGTCCGTCTCGGCGGCGGCGCGCTCGACCTCCTCGGCCAGGGCCGCGATGTGGTCGAGCTCGTCAGTGCCGGGCCGGGGCAGGCTGCGGATCACCTCCGTCTCCAGCAGCCTGCGCATGAGATACACCTGGTCGAACTCCGATCGGCTCAGCCGGGTCACGGCGAAACCGACGTGTTGCTCATGGACCACCAGGCCGTCCGCGGCGAGCTGGCGCAGTGCCTCGCGCACCGGCAGCCGGCTGACCCCGAGGGCGGCCGCCATGTGCTCCTGCCGGATCTGCTGGCCGGGCAGCAACTCCCCCGACACGATCATCTGCGTGATCTCGTCGACCACCCGGGCCACCACCTGGCCGGCGGCAGGTGCGGCGGTGGGTGCGGCGGTGGGTGAAGTCTTCCTGGACGGCATGGCACTCCTCACGATCCCCTCCACCGTAGGGGTTGAGCCGCCCCGCACGCGCCGCGGGGCTCAGCTCGTGACGCTGCCGCCGTTGAGGTTGAGAGTCTGGCCGGTCATCCAGGACGCCTCCGGCGAGGCGAGATAGACGACGGCCGCTCCGACGTCCTCCGGAGTGCCGAGCCTGCGGGTCGGGATGCGCCGCGCGAACTCCTCCGTGCTGTCTCCGGCGGCGTTGCTCTGCAGCCCGAGCGCGAGGGAGTTGGCGGTCACGCCGAACGGGGCGAACTCCTGGGACAGGTGCCGGATGAAGCCCTCCACCCCGCTCTTGGCCGCCCCGTACAGCGAGATGCCCGCCGCCGAGCCGGTGCGCGCCGCTCCGGAGGAGATCTGCACGATCCGTCCCCAGCCCGCCTCGCACATGTCGTCGGCGACCGCCGACACGCAGTTCATCGCCCCGTACAGGTTGATCTCCACCGGCGCCCGCCACCGGTCCGGCGCCAGCGTGCGGAACGGTCCCTGCCCGAAGTCGGCGGGGATGCCCGCGTTGTGGACCAGGATGTCGAGATGACGGCCGAACTCCGCGCGGGCCCGTCCGACGCCGTCCCGCACCGCCTCCAGATCGGTGACGTCGAAGACGACGGGCACGGCGCGCCCGCCCGCGGAGGTGATCTCCTTGCTCACCGCTTCGGCGCGCTCCGGCACCAGGTCGTTGACCGCCACGGCGGCGCCCTGCGCGGCCAGCGCGCGGGCGATGCCCGCACCGGCGTTCTGACCGGCTCCGGTCACCAACGCGGTGCGGCCCGACAGATCGAACATCATCTCTTCCCTCTCCTCTGCGTTCTTGGACGCTCGGCCCTGTTCGTCGCCGCACCGGCCGGTCATTGGCGCTGCAGCAGTTCCACCAGGTGCCCATCGGGGTCTTCCACCTGCGCGACGGTCACGCCGGCCTGCGGCACGACCCTGGGCGCGACCCGCACGACTCCCCCGGCTCCTTCCGCCGCCCGCACCACCTGCTCGACGTCGTCGACGACGAAGCCGAGCACGGCCTCACCGGGCTCGGGGCGTGCCTGGTGCGGGCGGTGGAGCAGGACGAGGGAAGGCTCCTCGTGGCCCTCGGCGCACAGGATCACCTCCTCACCTTCTCCGGCGGGCAGCCGGTGCCTGGTGACCAGGCCCAGGACCGCCGAGTAGAAGCCCACCTCGGCTTCGACGTCGCCGACGAGGATCTTGGTGAACGCGAAGCGCTGGCCTTGTAGAGCCATGGTTCCTCCTGACAAGGGGCGAGTCCCGGCGAAGGCCAGTACACCGGCCGGCCGGCGACAGCGGACGCGGGTGTTCCACTGATTGGGAACTCACCGCGAACCTTCCAGCACGGTCTCCAGGTCGTTCCGCAGCTCTTCGGAATCACCGGGGACGAAGCCGACGATCTGGTTGAGCGAATATGCGGCCGCCTCGGGGGCGGTGCCGTCGAGGGGGATGCCGGGGAAGTGCTTGGCGAACACCTCCGTCAGCGCCCGCCACACCGCCAGGTCGCCGGCGAGCGTCTGCAAGGGGGTGTCCATGGTGTACGGCTCGCGGGGGCCGTCGCGGCCGGGCAGTTCGCAGCCGAAGGAGTGGCTGCCGCCGGTGATCTCGGCGGTCTGGCCGTCGGGCAGTTCGACCAGGGCATCGGTGCCGTCGGGAACCCTCACGTCGAGGGTGAACCGGTCGGTGACGCGCCAGCCGATGCGGACCTCGCCGTGGGGAGTCGTGTGGGTGAGGGTGGTGTGGGTGAGACCGCCGCCGGGCTGGGGGGCGATGCGCATGCGCCGGTAGCCGGGTTCGAGCGGGGTCAGCCCGCCGACGGTCTTGTGCAGCCAGTCGCAGACCGCGCCGAGGGCGTAGTGGTTGAGCGAGGTCATGCCGGTGGAGTTGAGGCTGCCGTCGGGGCGGACGGCGTCCCAGCGCTCCCAGATCGTGGTCGCGCCCATGGTGACCGGATACAGGAAGGAGGGGCAGCCGGTCTCCAGGAGCATGAGGTACGCCTCCTCCAGGTGACCGGTCCGGCTGAGGGCGGGCAGGATCAGCGGGGTCCCGGCGAAGCCGGTGGAGATCTTGAATCCGGCCTCGGCGACCAGCTGGGCCAGGCGGGTGCCGGCGTGCGCTTCCTGGGCGGGGTCGAGCAGATCGAAACAGATGGCCAGCGCGTAGGCGGTGGCGGTCTCACCGGCGACACGGCCGTTCTTGGTGACGTATTCGGCGCGGAAGGCCTCCCGCGTCCTTTCGGCCAGCGACGCGAAGTGTGCGGCATCGGCGGTGCCCAGGATCCGGGCGGTGTCGGCCATCTCGCGTGTGGTCTTGGCCAGGTAGGCGGCGGCCACCAGATGCCGGTCGGTCTTGCCGCCGCCGGCGTTCTCCGGGGGCGCGTCGGGGTCGAGCCAGTCGCCGAACTGGAAGCCGCTGCTCCACAGCCCCTTGTCGTCGAGCCTGGTCTCGACGTCGCGGATGAAGGCGGCCATGGAGTCGTAGCAGCGCCGCAGGATCTCCTCGTCGCCGTACTCCTGGTACAGGACCCAGGGCAGGCTGACCGCCACGTCGCTCCACAGGGCGGTGGGTGACGAGGGGGTGGACAGCACGTCCGGCACCACCCAGGGCACGTAGCCCTTCTCCCGCTGCTCGGCGGCGAGGTCTTCCAGCCAGGAGGCGAGAACGTCGCGAACGTCGTACAGGAAGGCCGCGGTGGGGGCGAAGGCGTTGAGGTCGCCGGTCCAGCCGAGCCGTTCGTCGCGTTGCGGGCAGTCGGTCGGCACGCCGACGAAGTTGCCCCGCATCGACCAGACGGCGTTCGCGTGCAGGCGGTTGAGCAGGTCGTGGGAGGTGTCGAGCCAGCCGGTCCGGCGCATGTCGCTGTGCACCACCACGGCTTTGACCTCGTCGAACGGGCCGTCGATCTCGGCGTAGCGGAAGCCGTGGAAGGTGAAGCGCGGCTCCCAGACCTCCTGGCCGCCGCCGCGCAGGGTGTAGCGATCGGTGGCTCTGGCCGTGCGCAGGGTTTCGGTGTCGAGGGCACCGGCTCGCAGGAGCTCCGCGTGGCGGATCGTCACGCTCTGCCCCGCCTCACCGGTGGTGGTCAGCCGGATCCAGCCGGAGATGTTCTGGCCGAAGTCGACGATCGTCCTGCCGTCCTTGACGGACGTCTCCACCGGGGTCAGCTCTTCGACCCGGCGGATCGGGGTGGCGACCGTGGGGACGAGCGCGCCGAGGTCCCAGTCGAGGAGTTCCACCGGCGACCAGGCGCCGGTGAACCCGGGCAGGTTCCAGCCGTCCGGTTCACGGCGTGCGTCGTAGTCCTCGCCGTCATACAGGCTCGCGGCCAGCACCGCGCCGGTGCCGGCCGTCCACTGCCCGTCGGTGGTGACGATGACCGTGTGCTCGCCGTAGGTGAGTTCCAGCCGCATGTACAGGGCGGGCCGCTGCGTGTAGTGCTGGCTCTTGCCCTCGTAGCCGAGGCGGCCGGCGGCCCAGCCCGCGCCGACGATCGCACCCAGGGCGTTGGCGCCCGAGCGGATCAGCGGGGTGACGTCATAGGTGCTGACCTGGAGCCGGTGCCGGTAGGAGGTCCAGCCGGGCGCCAGCACTTCATCGCCCACGCGGGTGCCGTTGAGGTACGGCTCGACGATGCCCAGGGCGGTCACCTGGAGCCGGGCGTGGTCCGGCGGCCCGCCGGAGGTGAACTCGCGCCGGAAGTAGGGCGCTTCGGCGGGGAACGGCGCTGTGACGAACGACATGAGGCAAGCTCCTCAGCGGACAGGTGTGAAAGACAGGGTGCGGGGGTGATGGGGGCGGTCGCGGGGCCGACGCGCTGGGGCGCGAGCCGCCCGTCAGGTGTGGGCGCGGTAGGAGACCTGGTGGAGCACGACCTCGCCGGCGACCGGCTCGACACCGAACGTGCGACCGGTGAAGCCGCCGGCCACTTCCGTTGACAGGTAGCGTCCGTCGAAAGCGCCGAGGACCTGCGGCGTCCCGTCAGCGGCCAGGACCGCCAGCTCCACGATGTCGGGCTCCCGCGGCGGCATGAGGCCGGCCGCCGCGGGCTCCCGGACCGAGATGCGCAGCCTCACGCCGTCGCCCGGGGGAACCGGCACCCGCGCGACGGTCGTGCTCGCAGGTCCGATGACGAGCGTGGCCTCCACCGTCCCGGCGTCGGCCGTCAGCCCGTACCAGTGGGCACCGTCGATGCCGACGAGCAGGCGCCCGCTGCCCCGGGAGGTGTCGAGCCGGGCCTCCGCGGTCCACTCGAGATCGCGTGCTCGTGCCGCCAGCACCGGCCGCGGCTCGCCTTCGGCAGGTGCTGTCAGCACCAGGCGGCCGGGCGCCTGCCACCTGGCGAACGTGTGCGGGAACACGTTGGGCGACACCCAGCGCGGGTCGAGGTCAGGCGAGTCGAACCGATCGACGAACGAGTGGTCCGGCGGATCGGGCGTGAAGCGTTCCTCATCGACCACCGGCCAGCCGTCGATCCACTCCACGCCCGCGATGAACGTCTCGCGGCCGTTGACATGGAACATCGGGCTCTGGCCACGGGGACGTACCCCGAGATACACCATCGCCCAGGATCCGTCGGCCAGTTGGACGAGGTCGGCATGGCCGGTGTTCTGCACGCGGTGACTCGTGCTGCGATGGGTGAGGATCGGATTGGCGGGCGCCCCCTCGAAGGGCTCATGCAGAGAGCGGGAACGTGCGATGGTGACCGCGTGCCCCCGTTCCGTGCCGCCTTCCGCGAGCATGAGGTACCACCAGCCGTCACGTCGGTAGAGGTGGGGGCCCTCCGGATAGGCCAGCCCGGTGCCGGTCCAGAGCACCCTCGGCGGAGCGAGCATCGTGCCCGTCGCGGGGTCGATCGGCGCGCTGGTGATGCCGGTCAGCTCGGGTCCGGATGACGCCCAGGTGAGGTGGCATGTGCCGTTCTCGTCCCAGGCGAGGTCCGGGTCGATCCCGATAGCGCCGTCCACATGGACCGGCTCCGACCAGGGCCCAGCCGGGTCGTCGGCCGAGGCGATCAGCTGGCCGCGGTGGATCTCCACCACGTTCGTGGTGACCAGCCAGAACTTTCCTTCGTGGTGGCGAAGCGTCGGTGCGTAGATTCCTGTGCTCGCCGGGGCGGCGCTGACGGTCAACTGGCCGGGACGTCGCAGCGCGTTGGTCACCAACGTCCAGGCCACCAGGTCGGTGCTGCGGTGGATCGGCACTCCCGGCGCGTACTCGAAGCTGGAGTTGGCGATGTAGTAGGTGTCTCCCGCACGGCAGATGGTCGGGTCGGGGTGGAACCCGGCGATGATGGGTGTTGTCGTCATGATGTGGCTCCTGGGCGGCCTCTGTCGCGAGGCCGCTCTGTCGTCCCCGAGGGGACGAGGGGTGCGGATTACCGCCGGGTGGATTCGCGGACCACGATGGCGGCGTGCAGGTCTGGCGGCGCTTCGGGCAGGGGGCGATCCTCGGCCGCGTGCAGGGCCTGGTCGGCGAGGTAGTGCCCCTGGCCGACGTTGTCGATGCTGACGCTGGACAGGGACGGGTAGAGCATGCCGGCCATGGGCGTGTCGTCGTGACCGATGACCGCCAGATCGCCGGGGACGGACAGCCCCGCCCGCTGCGCGGCGGCCACGGTCATCGCGGCGATGTCGTCGTTGAAGGCGGCGACGGCGGTGATGCCCTGCGCATGCCATTCCCGTACGGCTCGGACGACGCTGCCGTCGCGGTGATCGACGGGTCGCAGGTCGAGCAGTTCGGCGCCGAGCCGGTCGGCTTCCTCGCGTGCCGCTGCCGCCCGTCCTCGGGCCAGCAGGGAGAAGCGCTCGTTGACGCTGGTGGCGAAGGCGAGCCGCCGGTGACCTTGCTCGTACAGGTGCGCGATCTGCAGGTGCGTGCCTGCGGTGAGCGTGGGTGAGGACAGTACGGCCTGCTCCTGCTGCAGCACCGGCAGGATCTTGGTGATGCCGCTGGCCTGCATGGAGGTGCGCTCGGCGGCGCTGATGGCCGTCCAGGCGATGACGACGTCCGGGTTGAGCAACTCCCACAGGGGCCGGGCTTGACCTCCTTCGTGGCGGGTGTAGGTCACCAGGGCGTAGCCGGCCTCGTCGAGGACGTGCGAGGCGGTCTCCAGGGTCAGGCGCAGGCTGTGTTCCATCGGCCAGTCGGGCAGCACCAGCAGGATGATCATGCTGCGTCCGCTGGCGAGGGCCTGGGCTGCCCGGTGCGGCCGGTAGCCCAGGCGAGCGGCCTCGGCCATGACCCGCTCGCGGGTGGCGGCGGGGATGCTCTGCCCGGGGGTGTTGTTCAGCACGTAGCCCACAGTGGCGCGGGACAATCCCAGCGAGCGGGCCACGTCGGTTGCGGTGACTCGCCTTTTGCGTTGCGTCACGGGAGCTTCACCTCTGAGGAGGGCAGGGCTTGCACGCGTAAGTCTTTCTCATGATCTCACGTAGGCCGGAGGTGAGGGCTCGGCGTCGTCTCGGCCGGCCGCTGAGAGCGTCAGGCGCCACTGCCAGCGGTATTCAGGCTCTGACAGCCGGTGCGCGGGCCGGGTGTCGGGGCCCAGCATCCCGGTGCCGACACCGCGGTGGGCGATGTCGAGGTGGACGATGGTTTTGGCGCTCGGCCGCAGTTCCCACCAGTGGCCGGCTGTCTCCAGCTCGCTGACCGAGTGCCGGCTCACGTTCATGTGCAGGGGTGTCGCGTGCAGGGTCCGCACGGTTCCGGCGGGGCCGGACAGCCGCAGTTCCGTGACCTCCCCGCGGGTGCCGTTCTCCTGCGGCTTCAGGTAGGGCACGGCGAGCTCGTCGATCGGGCTCTCCCAGGCGGCGAGCAGGGCCGAGGCGCGCCGGTCGGGGTAGTTCTCCCAGGGCCCCAGCCCGACCCAGCGGGCCTGGTCGAAGCCGTCGGCGAGCTCGAACTCCATGCCCACCCGCAGCCCGTCGGCGCCGGTGCCGGGCAGCGTCACGTGCTCGTCCAGGAGGTAGTCGCCCTCCTCCAGCACGGTGACGGTGCGGGTGTGCACGACTTCGTCCCCGAAGGCGGCGCGGTAGCGGATGGTCGTCGTGGCCCCGTCGGCGCGGACGTCGATGGGGGTGAGGTGGAAGAAGCCGCTGCGGAGGAACCGGTTGTCCAGGGCGAACGACTGGTCGTTGTCGGTGAGGGCCCGCCAGAGCGACAGCTGCGGCGCCCGGCGCAGCAGCGGGTGACGCACTTCGGCGGGGCTGGTGCCGGTGCCGCGGGGAAGGTGCGGCAGCGGGCGGGGCATGGTGACCTGATGGGCGGAGATTTCCGTTCCCGCCGGCGCCCACACGGCGTCCTGCCTCGTGTGCACGGTCACGGTGAGGGCCAGGGCGGTGCCGAGCAGGGCGCGGATCGTATCCGGCAACTCGATCGCGGTCTCGGCGCCCGGGGTCGCGGGTGGTGCGGCGAGCGTGACCGCGCCCGCCGGCCCGGCCTCGGTCTCCACCTGGAATCGCAGCTCGTAGGCGTCGAGGCCGGCGAAGGTCTGCCGGTTGCGGATGCGCAGCGTCCCGGCCCTGGCCTCCTCGGCGCTCGAGGTGATGCGGATCGGGCTGAACAGGCCGCGCGCCTCGTACAGTGCCGGCTTGGGGGTGAGGTCGGGGAAGACGACTCCGTTGAGGAGCGTGATGCCGTCGTTGGGCTCGTCGCCGAAGTCGCCGCCGTAGCGGTAGCGGCCGTCACCGTCGGGGTCGAGCGCGTGGTCCTTGAACTCCCAGATGAAGCCGCCCTGCAGGCCCGGCAGGCTCTCGAACAGCCGCCAGTACTCGGCCAGGCCGCCGGTCGAGTTGCCTTGGGAGTAGGCGTACTCGCACACGATGACCGGCCGGTCGGCCCTCGGGTCGGCCGAGAACGCCGCCAGCGCCTCGAACGAGGGGTACATCGGGCACACCAGGTCGGTGGCCGCGTGACCGGCGTGCCAGTCGCGCGCGATGGCGCCTTCGTAGTGCAGCGGCCGGGTCGGATCCGTGCCGCGCACCCATGCGGCGGCGGCGTCGTGGTTGGGGCCGTAACCGGTCTCGTTGCCGAGCGACCAGACGATGACGCAGGGATGGTTGCGGTCGCGCAGCACCATCCGCGAGACCCGCTCCACGAACTCGGGCAGGTAGCGCGGGTCGTGGGCGAGCGTGGCGGTAAAGGCATGCCCCTCGATGTCGGCTTCGTCGATGACGTAGAAGCCGATCTCGTCGCACAGGTCGAGGAAGTCCGGGTCGTTGGGATAGTGCGAGGTGCGGATCGCGTTGACGTTGAATCGCTTGAGCAGGGACAGCTCCGCGAGCATCAGATCCCGGGAGACGACGCGGCCGGTGCGCGGATCCACATCGTGGCGGTTGACACCCTGGATGAGCACACGCTCGCCGTTGACCAGCAGATCACGCCCCTCGATCCGCACCCGGCGAAAGCCGATCCGCAGCCGTGCCGTATCCGCCACCCCGCCCTCAGGAGAGATCAACTCGACCAGCAGTTCCTCAAGATGCGGCGTCTCCGCGGTCCACGGACGCACGTCGAGCGCGTCGAGGGTGAACACCGCGGTGCCCGCCTTCTTCCCGGAGGGCATCACGTGCTCAGCCACCGGGCGCAGTTCCGCGGGTATGGGGGCGCCGGCCGCGCGCAAGCTGAGCAGATCCATGACACCGTCGGCAACGCCCAGCGGCTCGGGCCGCTTGGTGCGATCGGTCAACGGCGGCGCGAAGGCCGGTTCGACAACACGCGGGGTGATCCTGCGCGTCTGTGTCCGGCCGAGCACCGAAATGCGCGCCGACCAGTCGGTCTCGTGGAGATGGTCCAGCCCGGCCGTGGCCACCGTCACGCGTAGGCTTCCGTGCTCCGCCTCGTAGTCCGCGACGACGGCGACGTCGGCCACATGCACCTGCGGCACGGAGTACAGGAACACCGTCCGGGACAGGCCGGATTGCCACCAGTGGTCCTGGTCCTCCAGATAGGTGGCCTCCGACCATTTGGCCACCTCGAGCTCGATCGTGTTGGAGCCCGCCGTCACGACGTCGGTGATGTCGAATTCGGCCGCCAGGTGTGAGTCGGTGCTGGTCCCGACGGCATGGCCGTTGACGGTGACGCTCAGGTGACCTTCGGCCGCACCGACGTGCAGGATCATCCGGCGTCCCGCAGATGGCGTCAGATCCACCGTTCGCCGGTAGACACCGGTCGGGTTGGCTTCCGGGACGGCGGGGGGCACCTCGTCGAACGGCATCGCGATGTTGAGGTAGTGGGGCGGGTCGGCCTTCTCCCTCATGGTCCACAGGTCGGGCACCTGGACCCGCTTCCACTCCTGCTCATCCGGCAGGAGACGGAACTCCCACGTGCCATCGAGAACGATGTCGGGGGCCCGGCGCAAGGCGCTCATGGGCAGGCGTTTCAACGGAAGTCTCCCTGAGTGGGTGCGGGCGTCGCCACGCATGGCCGGCGCGGCTCGGCGTCCCTGACGCATGCCCCGCGTCCCACGCGCCTCCGCCTGCCGGGCGGACGAGGCCCCCACTGTAGGCAGACTAACTTTCGCGCGCAAGTACTTGTGCGTGAAAGTTGAGGAAGCTACGGTAACCGGCAAGCTTGCACGCGAAAGTTGCCGCTTGACTCGCCACCGCGACCGGAGTGGTCGCCCCCAGCGAAACGCGCCGCCTACCCGCCGCGGACGCTCGGCCGTTCATCAGTACCGACCCCGGAGAATCCGATGTCCCGATCCTTTCCGAACGGCTTCTTGTGGGGAGCCTCCACCGCTGCTCACCAGATCGAAGGCAACAACCTCAACAACGACTGGTGGCAACTGGAGCACGCCGCCGCGGACCACGGGGTGCAGTTCAGCGGGGACGCGGCGGACAGCTATCACCGCTACCAGGAAGACATGCGCCTACTGGCCGATGCGGGCTGCAACGCCTACCGGTTCAGCATCGAGTGGTCCCGGATCGAGCCGAGTCCCGGCAGGTTCTCCCGAGCCGAACTCGCCCACTACCGCCGCATGATCGACACGGCTCTCGGGCTGGGTCTCACCCCTGTGGTCACGCTGCACCATTTCACCCATCCGATCTGGTTCGGCGAGCGCGGGGCGTGGCTCGGCGACGGCGCCGTTGACGCGTTCTGCCGTTATGTCGAGCAGGCCTGCACCATCCTCGACGGCGTCGAGTGGGTCTGCACGATCAACGAGCCGAACATCGTCGCCGTCAACCACGGCCAGCAGCGACGCCTCGCGGAAGGCAAGGAGTACCAGTTCGTCGGCGCCCTGCCCGACGCCGAGATCGGGCAGGCCCTCATCGCCGCCCACCGCGCCGCCGCGCCACTGGTCCGCGCGGCGACCGGCGCCAAGGTCGGCTGGACGGTCGCCAACCAGGCGTTCCTGCCCGCCCCCGGCTGTGAGAGCAAGCACGCCGAGGTGCGGCACATCTGGGAGGACATGTACCTCGAGCCTGCCCGCGGCGACGACTTCGTCGGCGTGCAGTCCTACACCAGCCAGCTCGTGGACGACAACGGCGTCGTCCCGCACCCCGACCACCCGGACAACACCATCATGGGCTGGGCCTACCGGCCCGACGCGCTCGGCATCGCCGTACGGCACACCCGCGACGTCGTCGGCGACGTCCCCCTCGTCGTCACGGAGAACGGCATCGCCACCTCCGACGACTCCCGGCGCATCGCCTACACCCAAGGCGCGCTCACGGCGCTGCACGAAACCATCAGCGAGGGCGCCGACGTGCGGGGATACCTGCACTGGAGCCTGCTCGACAACTTCGAATGGGGCCGCTGGGAACCCACCTTCGGCCTCATCGCCGTGGACCGGGAAACCTTCGAACGCCGGCCCAAGCCCAGCCTTCGCTGGCTCGGACAGATCGCCCAGGCCAACGCTCTGACGTCCTAGCCCCACCCCGTTCGCCCATGGAGGCATCGTGACCACTCCCACCCCTCCTGCCGAACCGCCGCAAGCCGCCGCCGAGGCAGTCCTCGCCGGTCACGAGGAGCTCATCGCAAGCGCCGCGCCCCCGGAGAACCCGCCCCGTGTCGGTGTCTGGACCATCGCGGTCTACGCGCTGACGATGTTCGGCTTCCAGCTGACGTTGCTGCTGCCCGCTCTGTTCAGCCTCGCCTACAAGGTGCAACTGATCGATCCGGCGGGCAAGGATGCGAGCCTGGGCTTCGTCCTCGGCGTCGGCGGGCTGATCAGCCTGCTCGTGGGCCTGCCTGCGGGCGTGCTGAGCGATGGCACCCGGCTGGCATGGGGCCGCCGGCGGCCCTTCCTCGCGGCGGGTCTCGTGCTGTCGGCTCTCGGCGCACTGATCATCGCCGTAGCCCCGGCGATCACGTTCATGCTGGCCGGCTATGTCGTCGTGGGACTGGCCAACGCCGCGATCGGCACCGCCATCAACCCGTTCCTCGCCGAACAGGTGCCGGCGGAGCAGCGCGGCACGGTAGGGGCGCTCGGTGGAGTGACCGCCGCGGTGGCCGGCGTCGGGGCGACGCTGCTCGGCAGCTTCCTGACCGGAAACATCTTTGTGCTGTTCCTGACTCCGGTGGCCGTTCTCGGCATCGCGGCTCTGCTGTACCTGGTGGTGATCCCCGACCGGCCGGCGTCCGAGGACGTGCGGGTCGGATCGATCCTCGACGTGTTCAGGAACATCTGGTTCAACCCGCTCAAGCACTCGGACTTCGCGCTGGTCTGGCTCGGGAAATTCTGCCTGTCGTTCGGGTCCACCTTCTTCAGCACCTACCAGCTGTACCTCCTGCAAGATCGTCTGGGCTTCACCCCCGAGCAGGCGGGACGTCAGCTCGGGGCCGTCGGCGGGCTCAGCCTGCTGGCGCTGGTCGGCTCCTCCATCGCCGGCGGGACACTCTCCGACCGGTTCAAGCGGCGCAAGCCGTTCATCTTCCTCGCGACCGGGCTCATCGTGGCCGGCCTCGCGGTCGCCGCGAGCGCACCCTCGATGCTGCTCTTCGCCGTCGGCGGGATCCTGCTGTCGGCCGGCACCGGAGCGTTCAACTCGGTCGACCTCGCCCTCGCCTCGGACGTCATGCCCGAGAAGGACAAGGCGGGCAAGTACATGAACATCTACTACCTGTCCGGCACCCTGGCGGGCGTCCTCGCCCCGCTGATCGCCTCCGTGATCCTGCGGCTCGGCGGCGGCGGGAACTACGGCGGCCTGTTCTTGTCAGGCGCGGTCCTCGGCCTCGGTGCCGTGGTGACCGCGGCAAAGATCCGCAGCGTGCGCTGATTCTCGATTCCTGGAGTACCTGTGACACACGAGCAGCACCCCGCTGCCCTCGACGGCATCCCGCTGGAGAAGAAGGTCACCCTGCTGTCCGGCCGTGACTTCTGGGCCACCCAGAGCCTGCCGGAGGCAGGCATCGACGGCGTCACCATGGCGGACGGGCCCCACGGACTTCGCAAACAGTCCGGAGAGCACGACCACCTGGCCATGTACGACAGCGACCCGGCCACCTGCTTTCCTCCGGCGGTCGCCGTCGGAACCAGTTGGGACGTCGACGTCGCCGCGCGCGTCGGCGCCGCCATCGGCCGGGAGGCGGTCGCCCAAGGGGTCCACCTCGTGCTCGGCCCCGGAGTCAACATCAAGCGCTCCCCGCTGTGCGGACGCAACTTCGAGTACTACTCGGAGGACCCGTACCTGTCCGGAGCGCTCGCAGCGGCGTTCGTCCGGCACCTGCAGGCGCAGGGACCCGGCGTGTCGGTCAAGCACTTCGCCGCCAACAACCAGGAGACCAACCGGCAGACGATCAGCGCGGACGTCGATCCGCGCACCCTGCGGGAGATCTACCTGCCGGCGTTCGAGCACGTGGTGCGCGAAGCCGGACCGGCCACCGTCATGGCGGCCTACAACAAGATCAACGGCGTCTTCGCCTGCGAGAACCGCTGGCTGCTGACGGACCTGCTCCGCGAGGAGTGGGGTTTCAAGGGTGCGGTCGTCTCCGACTGGAACGCCGTCGTCGACCGCGTCGCCGCACTGCGAGCCGGCCTCGACCTCGACATGCCGGGGGGTGACGCGGGCCGCGACCACGAGGTGCTCCGAGCCGTCCGCGCCGGCGACCTCGACGCGTCCGTCGTCGATGCGAGCGTGCGCCGCATCGCCGTGCTTGATGCCCGGCGCGCCGCAGGCACGGCCGAGGCCGACCTTGACGCCCACCATGCGTTGGCCCGCGAGCTGGCGGCCGAATGCGCCGTCCTGCTCCGCAACGAGCACGACACGCTGCCCTTGACGGGCGGCGCCCGGATCGCCGTGCTCGGAGAGCTGGCCGAGCGCCCGCGCATCCAGGGCGGGGGCAGCGCGCACGTGAACGCCTACCGGGTCGATATCCCGGTGGAGGAGATCCGGGCGGTGGCCGCGGCACACGGATCGGCCGTTGCCTACGCCGCCGGCTATCGCCTGGACGCGTCCGGCTCCCCGGAGCTCCTCGCCGAAGCGGTGGCGGCGGCCCGGCAGTGCGACGCCGCCGTCGTCTTCGCCGGGCTCAGCGAGCGCCGGGAGTCCGAAGGCGTCGATCGCGACTCGCTCGACCTGCCCGCCGAGCAGGTCGAGCTGATCCGCGCCGCCGCCGGCGTCGCCCCGCGGACGGTCGTGGTGCTGTCCAACGGCGGCGTCGTCTCGCTCGAGCCGTGGCACGACGACGTCGACGCCGTGCTCGAGGCCTTCGTCCTCGGGCAGGGTGGCGGGCGCGCGATCGCCGAGCTGCTGTTCGGCGTGCGCAACCCCTCGGGCCACCTCGCGGAGACGATTCCGGTGCGTCTGCACGACCACGCCAGCTCGCTGAACTTCCCGGGCGAACAGGGCCACGTCCGCTACGGCGAGGGGATCTACGTCGGCTACCGGCAGTTCAGCACGTTCGGCACCCCGGTCCGGTACCCGTTCGGCCACGGGCTGTCGTACACGAGCTTCGTCACCCGCTCGGTGACGGCACGGGCCACTGGTCCGGACAGCGTCACGGTCGAGGTCGAGGTGGAGAACACCGGCGGGCGGGAGGGCAAGCACGTCGTACAGGTGTACGTGGCGACCACGGCCGGCCCGGTGCGGCGCCCCGTACGGGAGCTACGAGCGTTCACGAAGATCGATCTCAGCCCCGGGCAGAGAGAAACCGTCCGGTTCGAGCTCGGCCGGCGGGCGTTCGCGTACTGGGACATCGACGCCGGCGCGTGGGTCGTCGCGCCGGGCACGTACGAGGTGCAGGTCGGCCCGGACGCGCACACGGTCGAGGTGACGGTGAGCGTCGAACTGGCCGGTGAGATCGTCGCCCGGCAGGTCACGCTCGACTCCACCATCGGCGCCTGGCTCGAACACCCCGTCATCTCGGCGCCCACCCTGGAAGCGCTCGGATTCGCGGACGCGACGATCTCCGACGAGCACATGGCGATGGTCAGGTCGATGACCATGCGCCAGTTCATCACCATCTCCGGCCTGGACCTGCCCGTCGAACGGCTGGAAGAGCTGGCCGCGACCTCACGTACGCGCTGAAAGGACATTCATCTTGCATTCCGAACCGCCCTACCGTGACGCCTCGCTGCCGGTCGCCGACCGGGTCGCGGACCTGCTCGGCCGGATGACCCTCGAGGAGAAGGCCGCGCAACTCGCCGCGCCCACCGCACCGGCGATCGACGTCCACGACCCGCCGCCCACCGGATGGGGGGCCGTCGTCGCGGCGCTGGCGACCCTCGAAAGGTCCCCGCGCGAGAGTGCCGCGGCGGTCAACGAACTGCAGCGCAAGCACGTCGAGGACACGCGGCTGGGCATTCCCGTTCTCGTCGCCGAGGAAGCTCTGGTGGGGCTGAAGATCCAGGGCGCGACCATGTACCCCGATGCGATCGCCCAGGCCGCCACCTGGGACCCGGAGCTGATCGAGCGGATGGGCACCGCGATCGGGGCCCAGATGGCGCGTACCGGCGTCCGGCAGGCGCTGTCGCCGCTGGCCGACACGGCGCGGGATCCACGCTGGGGGCGGGTGGAGGAGACCTACGGAGAAGAGCCGTACCTCGTCGGCTTGATGGCCACCGCGTTCGTCCGCGGCATGCAGGAGGCCGATGCCGGGACGCCGCTCGTCGCCACGGTGAAGCACTTCCTCGGCTACAGCGCCGGCGCCGGCGGCCGTAACACCGACTCGGTCTCGATCGGCCCGCGTGAGCTGCGCGAGGTGCATGCGGTCCCGTTCGAGATGGTGATCCGCGACGGCGGGGCACGCGGCATCATGCCGGCGTACGCCGACATCGACGGCGTTCCGGTGACCGGTTCGCGCGCGCACCTCACCGGCCTGCTCCGCGACGAGCTGGGCTTCGACGGGCTGGTCATCTCCGACCTCGGCGCCGTCAACCAGCTCCGCACCAAGCACGGCACCGCGCACAGCGACGCCGCCGCCAGCGCCCAGGCCGTGCGCGCCGGGGTGCACCTGGACCTCGTCCCCCGGCCGGCGACCGGCCATCTGATCGAGGCGGTCGAGTCCGGGCTCCTGCCGATGGCCGACCTGGACCTGGCGGTGAGCACGGTCCTGCGGACGAAGTTCGAGCTGGGGCTGTTCGAGCGGCCCTACGTCGACCTGGACGCGGTGCCGGAGACGCTCGACTCCGCGCAGACGCGCGGCCTGGCCCGTGAGATCGCCGAGCGGTCGGTCGTCCTGCTCCGTAACGAGCCCGTCAACGGCGGTCCCCTCCTTCCGCTCGATCCGGGCATCGCCACGATCGCGGTGATCGGCCCGAACGCCGACCGTCTGCTGGGGCAACTCGGCAACTACAGCTACCCGGTGCTCGACAGCATGGCCAAGCGGTTCGCGCTCGCCGCGGACCCGACGGCCCGCGCGGACGAGGCCGCCGAATTCGGCGGCTCGACGGGAGCGGACCGGGCCCGCCTGATGGTGGAGTCCGTCCCGGTGGTCACCTTCCTCGACGGGATCCGCGACCGGGCCCCCGGGGCGACGGTGCTGTACGAGCCCGGCTGTCCCATCCAGGACGAGGACCGCTCGGGCATCCCCGCGGCCGTCGAAGCGGCGAGGTCCGCGCAGGTCGCCGTGGTCGTCGTCGGAGACCAGGCGGGCATCAACGCCTTCGGCACCGTCGGTGAGGGCCTGGACAGCGCCACGTGCGAGCTGCCCGGCGTGCAGCGAGAACTGGTCGAGGCGGTCGCGGCCACGGGCACGCCGACCGTCGTCGTGCTCAGCCACGGCCGCCCCTACTCGCTGCGGTGGATGACCGAGTCCGTACCCGCGATCGTCACGAGCTGGTTCGGCGGGGAGGAGGCCGGCAGTGCCGTGGCCGCCGTGCTCTTCGGCGACGTCAACCCCGCCGGGCGGCTGCCCGTCTCCTTCCTCGACTTCGCCGGCAGCGCGCCCCTGCCCTACTGGCGAGCGGCGCAGACTCCCGCCTACGTCGAGGGACGCGCGGGGGCCACGTTCCCGTTCGGGCATGGGCTGAGCTACACGACCTTCGCCTACCGTGACCTCGACATCAGCCGGCCGGAAGTGCCGGCCGACGGCGAGATCGAGCTGTCGTTCACGGTGGCGAACGTCGGGGACCGCGCCGGCGACGAGGTCGTCCAGGTGTACGGCCAAGATGTGATCGCACGCAGCGTGCGCCCCCGCCGCAAACTGGTCGCCTTCCGGCGGGTGTCGCTGGAGGCCGGTGCCGCGGTGCGGGTCACCGCGACGGTGCCCGCGAGCATGTTCGCGCTGTGGGATCCCGAGGAGGGCTGGCTCGTCGAGCCCGGGAAGATCAAGCTCTTCATCGGCGGGTCGTCCGCGCAGATTCACCTGCGCACGTCGGTCACGCTCACCGGCGGCGTTCACCACCCGGGCGCGGACCGCGCTCTCACCAGCTCGGTGTCGGTGATCCCGGTCGCCCCCGAGACGGCGGCGCGCAGCGCGGCCGCGCGTGCCGCCGCGCTCCGCACAGCGGCTCCGCTCTCCGGCGACAACACCGTCCTCGAGTGGCTCGAGCACCCGGTCGGCGGCGACCTGCTCCGTGGCCTGCTCCAGGGAGCCGACGAGGAGACGCTCGCGCCGGCGTTCGGCATGTCCCTCCAGCAGATGGCGCTCTACAGCGGCGGCCGGATCGCTCCCGAGACCGTCGAGCGGCTCGTGGCGCAGGTGCACGCGCAGATGACGGCGCCACAACGCGCCTAGCATCTCGCTGATCACCGAGCCGGCGCTGCTTTCCGAAGGCAAGGTGTGACCCGATGAGATTCGCATTTGTCGCTGGATGCCTTCAGCGCGCGGCCATGCATGTCATTGTGACCGCTGTTGACGGCCCGAATGGAGTAATGGCCGGTTCCCCTTCCGCCGCCGGCCGCCCCGTGGTAGGTCGAGGCGAAGGGGTCGTGACCGGTGTCCGGCACGGCGTGGATGAGTGCGGCGGTGGACTCGGCGGCCGCGCGAGCCACCTCCGGGTAGACGCTGGTGTAGGTGTCGCGCGTGAAGGTGGAGGAGACGTGCCCGAGCGTCTCCCGCACGATCGTCAGGTCGACTCCGGCCGCCACCATCAGGGACGCAGACAGCAGGTAGGACTGGTCGCTGACGTGCCGCGGATGCAGCGGGCGGCCGAGCTCGCCAGTGAAGACGAATCCGCTGTCTTGCCAGATCTTCCCTGCGGCCAGCCGCTCTGCGGTCTGCGCCTTGCGATGGCCGCGCATCGCGGACCCCGAGATGTCCGCCCTCCTCCCGGCGGCCGTCCCGGCCGACCGGATCGCCCCCGTCGGCCTGCGCGAGTGGGTCGAGGACGCCTACCAGCACCTCGCAGCCAAGCGGCCGCTGTCGAGCGTCGCTCGCCAACCCCGCGATTCTGTACAAGTCGGCTGGGTGGAGCTCACCCGCCGGGCCTCGCGGCATGGCCTGCCACCCCGCGTCCAAGGGCCGCTGCTGAAACTTCTGGACGCCTGCCGGATCAGGCCTGATCGTGCTCTGCCGGCCGAGGAGCCGGTTGACCGTCGATCAGCCCGTGCCGGAAGAGGCTCTCGGCGGTGTCGACGATGGTGGTGACCACGTCGCGTGGCTGCCAGCCGAGCAGCTTGCGGGCCTTGTCGGTGCGCAGGACGGGGATCTTGCCCAGTTGGGTGAGAGCCTCCCGGAGGGCAGGATTGGTGCGCGCGGCTTCGCGCAGTTGCTCCGCGGTCAGCTCCCGGACGGGTACCCGGGCGGCGCGCTCGCCCAGGTGCTCGGCGAGGATGTTCGCTATCCGCAGGAAGCTGATCGCCTCACCGCTGCTGACGAGGAACCGCTCCCCTGCGGCCTCCGGGGAGGTCATCGCCCGCACGTGGACGTCGGCCACGTCACGGACGTCCGCCACGCCGAAGTACTGCGGCGGCACGACCGCGACTGCTCCCTCGAGCATCGCCTTGACGAAGGCCACGGACACGGCCAGGTGGTCGTTGAGGACCGGGCCGAAGATGCCGGTGGGTGCGATCACGGTCAAGTTCAGGTCACCGCCCTGGGCCTGCATGAAGTTCCATGCTGCCCGCTCGGCGACGGTCTTGGACTTGATGTACGGGGTGAGGTCGTCGTCGGGGTCGGTCCAGTCGTTCTCGTCGTACTCGTCGCCCGGCTTGCGGGTGTAGCCGATGGCGGCGAAGGACGACGTCATCACCACCCGTTCGACGCCCTGGTCCCGTGCCGCCCGCAGGACGCGCAGCGCGCCGTCACGAGCGGGGACGATCACCTCGTCCTCGTGCCGCGGCTGACCCGCCGGGAAGGGCGAGGCCACGTGGAGGACGTAGGTGCAGTTCCGCGCCGCCTCGTGCCAGCCCTCGTCGGCGTTCAGATCGGCCTGGACAACTTCCAGTCGTTCTCCGGGATCGGGACCGGCGCCGGCCGCTGTCGCACGGATCTGGCCGGCCCGTTCCAGCGAACGCACCGTCGTGCGCACCCGGTAACCGGCCCGCAGCAAGGAGCTGATCACATGCGACCCCAGGTAACCGTTACCTCCGGTCACCAGAACCAGTTCTCCGTCGCCTGACTCTTCGGCCTGCTGAAGGCCCGTACTGTGGGACATGTTGTTCTTCTTTCTTTATCGAAGGTCAGCGATGGTGCTGGTGATGTCCTGCACGACCTGGCGTTCCCTGGCGGTGTCGCCGTCCTGGCGGGCGGCCCACAAGTCGGCCTTGAGCTGCAGATAGCGCAGCCGGACCTGCATCTGCTCGATTTCCTGCGCCACCCGCTCGGCGTTCCTCAGGAACAGATCCCGCATCTCGGCCGCGTTGCCCTCGGCACCGTCCAGGTACCGGAGGTAGGCGCGCATGTCCTGCACGCTCATCCCGGCCGCCCGCAGGCAGCTCAGTGCCTCGATCGTCTCGACGGCCCTGCTGTCGTAGCGCCGGTGGCCGCTGCTCTCGTCCCGGGGTACCGGGCCGATCAGGCCGATCTTCTCGTAGTAACGCAGCGTCGGTTCGGACAGGCCGCTCACTCGAGAGACGTCCTGAATCGACACCGCGGAGACGGTTGCGTTCTTCCCCGTCGTTGCCATGTCCACAGCCTGCATCACCTCAAGCGCTTCAAGTCAAACGCCCGGTCCGGCGCGTCGGCGGGGCCTGCGCGGCGGGCCCGGCGGACAGTCATGCCGTGGCCGGGGCCTGTTGCCGGCGGGCGCGTAGCCGTCGGCGTTCCGCCGGGGTGGTACCGCCCCACAGGCCGTCCGGTTCGCCGGTGCGCAGGGCCCAGTCGAGACAGGCCGGCTGTACGGGGCAGGCCTGGCAGATGCGCCGTGCCTGATCGTCGGCCGGGCCCTGCTGCGAGGTCTCCCCGGTGATCGGGAAGAAGAGGCCGGGATCGGCATCCTGGCAGGCGGCGCGGGTCATCCAGCGCAGGGGTGGGCGTGGGGCGTGATCGTGGCGAGTTCGCTGCAGCGTCATGGTGGCCGCCTGTCATGCGTCGGTGTGATTCGTGCGTGGATCGCGGGCAGGACCGGCTGAGCCTGTGGCGACAGGCGGACCCGGTCGCATCTCCGCTCAGGTGATGTGGCCCGCGGGAACGGCCTGACTGGCCGGTGCGGGCTTCACCTGGGCCAAGGGTGCGCGGGCGAGCGCGCTCGGCGGGTATGCGGACGCGTACGGGAAGGCTGCCGGAGAGCCGTGCGCAGGGCTTGTGGTACTGGCCGTCAGGGTTCACCTGGTCCCTGCGCAGGCGGTGATGGGCAGGGTGATGAGGGCCTGCTCGACCGTGCTCACCATAGGGAGCAACGAGTGCATCCGGACAATGTGCATCAGCCTGGCGGGTACGCCGTGCGCCCCCGCCAGGAGTACCATCGCGTCGTCCGCGGCCGCCTGCCGAGCGCTGGCGATCAGAACCCGCAGACCGGAACAGTCCAGGAACAGCAAGCCGGTCAGGTCGAAGACCACATGGTCGCCGGGCCGGCGCACACCCTTGACGTAGTCGGCCAGCCGGCCGCTGCTGGCAAGGTCGACCTCGCCGCCGACCGCGATCACGCTCGTGCCGGGCAGATGCCGATGGCTGAGCGTGATCGTGGTGACGGAGGCCCTCGCCGGGCCGGTCGGAGGGTCGTGCTGGCTGGAGGCATCCATGTGTGCACCGGGGTCCTTTCCGCTTGGCGTCTGTCGGCCACGTCCGCGCCGTGAACGGGATTCGCATGTGCGGCTCAGAAGGCACGGAAGATGCGGTCGGGGTCGTACCGGTTCCACAAGCCGATGACGCGTTCGCCTGTCGCACCCGGGTAGACGCGGGAGAAGGCCTCCGGTCCTGGGCGGCTCTCGAAGCCGGTGTAGGCTCCGTCGACTCGTCCGGCCAGCAGGTGCCAGGCGGCGTCGAGTTCCACGCCGCCTTGCGGCGGGAACGTCGAGACGATGACCAGGGTGTTCTGATGCCGGTGCGGATAGGCGGTCGCGTCGGCCGGGACGTCGTTGACCGCGCCGCCCACCGAGCGCAGCTGGACCAAAGGGTGCGAGGGCAGGGTCGCGGTGGCCGTGAGGGCCGCGGCGTCATCGTCGGTCATGGCCATGAGCAGGCCGTTGGTGGTCGTGCTGGGCTGCTGGCCGGTGTTGGGATGCAGGTGCGCGGTGGAGACCAGAGCGGGGTACGGAGCCAGTTGCGCGTGCAGGTCGAGCAACCGGGTGCCGATCTTCAGCAGCGGTTCGATCGCTGCCCGCAGGCGAGGCTCGTCCGCGTCGGCGACGACGGCGGTGATGGCGGCGATCAGGGCCGAGCCATGAGACTGCAGAGTGACGGCAGTGGTCACGTCGCGGGTGGCCGATGCCAGGTGCTCGGCCCATTGCCGCAGCGCGTGGCCGCCCCGGTCGATCTGCACGACGATCTGCGCGTACCCGACGTCGCGCAGCTCCATTGCCTCGATCTCGAACGCCACCACGATGCCGACCCCGGACCCGGCGCCGCGAACCGCCCACAGCAGGTCCGGCTCATGCTCCGCGTCGGTCCGCACGGTCGTGCCGTCGGCCAGGACCACCTCCGCCGCGCGGACGTGGTCGATGGTCAGTCCGTAGCGGCGGACCAGCCAGCCGATGCCGCCTCCGGTGGCCAGGCCGCCGACACCCACGTTGCCGTGATCGCCGGAGCTGATCGCGAGCCCGTGCGGCGCCAGAGCCTGCGCGACCGTGGCCCAGCGGGCGCCGGCCTCCACCCGGACGAGCCGCGCCTCGCGGTCGAGCACCTCGATGCGGTTCAGCGCCGACAGGTCGATGACCACGCCGCCGTTGTTGGAGGAACGCCCGGACAAGCCGTGCCCTCCGCTGCGCACGCTCAGCGGCAGGCCCTGCTCGCGGGCGAAGCGCAACGCCGCGACGACCTCGCGGGTGCTCTCGGGAATCAGGACGGCCGCGGGCTCGGCCATTGTGGTGTACGTGGAGCGCAGAAGGCGATACCGCGCGTCCCCAGGGGTGACGATTCTGCCTTCCAGCTCGGGCGGAACCGTGGACGGCTTCGGCGTCATCGTCGTCCCCGGATCTGGCCGACTCGCTCCCGGACGGCGGGGACGACCTCGGCCGCGAACACCGCGAGCTGGGACAGGGGTGCGGTCATCGGCCAGAAGACGAACGTGTCGAAACCCAGCTCGGTCGCCCACGTGGCGAGTGTCTCCGTCCAGAGCCGCACGTCGCCGACCAGGCCGCGGCCGCCACGCACATCGCCGATCACGCCGATCACGTTGTAGACCCGGCGGACCGCCGCCGGGTCGCGCCCGGCCGAGCGAGCGGCGTCGTCGATGATCTTCTGTTTGGCGGGGACCTCGTCCGGGGGGACGTAGATGTTGAGCGGCGAGATCCAGCCGTCACTGGAACGGCCGGTGACGGCGAGCATCCGGGGCCCTTGGCTGCCGAGCCACAGCGGGATGGGCGACGCCGGGACGGGGCCGGCGGTGTAGCCCTCGATCGTGTGCTGGTCGCTGTGCAGCCGGACGGCGCCGCCGGTCAGCGCGGCGCGCATGATGTGCAGCGCCTGTTCGGTGTAGGCCACCATCTCGCGGCCGGTGCGCCGTCCGCCGCCCATCCCGGCGATGGCGTCGGCGAACGCCCCGCCGCCGACGCCGAGGGTGATCCGGCCCTCGGCCAGCACGCCGAGCGACGCTGCGGCGTTGGCCAGCATGGCCGGCGGGCGCAGCTGCAGATCCGCGACGTCGGTGAGGAACGAGATGCGCTCGGTCTGCGTGGCGAGGTGCGTGATCAGCGTCCAGGCGTCCAGGTGACCGGGTTGGTAGGCGTGGTCCTGCACGGCGAGGAAGTCCAGGCCGCCGTCCGCGGCGGCCCTGGCCAGCTGCCTGGTCCGGGTGAGCCGGTCCGCGTCGGGATCGAGACTCAGCCCGAAGCTCATGGGATGTCCGTAGTCGGTCATGATGGCCGCTTTCTGGGGTGTTTCATGGTTCTCCTTGGAGGAACGACCCGTTCGGGTGCTCTTCATGGCGCGGTCGCCGCGCCACCTGCTCGTCGAGATCAGGTTGAGGAGGTCTACGGGTGGAGGCTGATGATCGCCACTGGGCAGGCCGCCTGATGCAGTGCCGCCTGATGCAGTGCCGTCTGGCTGACCGACCCCTTCATCAACGCGCCGAACTCGGAATGGTGGCGGGAGCCGACCACGAGCAGGGACGCCTGCTGCGCGGTACGCACGAGTGTCCTGCCGGGGCGACCGGTGAGGTCCTCCTGGACGACCGCGACCTCGGGGAATCGCTCGTACCAGGAGCTCAGGAGAAGGTGTGCGGGCAGGGTCGGCTTCGTGGGGCTCGTGGATCCCCCGCTGACATGCGCGAAGGTCACGACGTTCGCGGTCCGGGCGGCGTGGGCGAACGCGAAGGCGATCAGCGCGTCGTTGTCGTGGCGGTCGTCCATGCCCACCACGACGGGACCACGTGGCGTGACCGAGCCGCGCACGACGACCACCGGGCAGGGGGCCCGGGTGGCGAGCTCGGCACCGACCGATTCGAGCACCAGGCCGCCGATCTTGCCGAGTCCGCGGCTGCCCACGACGAGAAGTTCCGCGTGGTGGGAACGTCGCAGGAGAGCGGACGCGGGTGCCTGCTCCATCATGGCGGCGGTCACGTCGAGACCGGGCGCGACCGCCTGCGCACGGTCCAGCGCGGTGGCCACGATCCGCTCGGCGGCGTGCCGGAGCCCGCCTTGGCCGGCAGGCGCGCCCGGCGCCGGTCCGAGGGGGACTCCCAAGCGCGGCCAGGAGAAGCCGTGCACGATCTCCAACGGTAGCCGTCGGCGTACGGCCTCGCCCGCCGCCCACTCCACGGCCCGCAGGCCGGCCTCGGAGTCGTCCACGCCCACGATCACGGGGCTCATCGTCATACGTCCTTTCAGAGGTGAGGGCCGCCGGTACGCCGTCAGGGGCACCATGTCGCCGGTCATACGCTTCGACGGCAGACTCTTCCTGGCCGCGCCGTGCGCGGTTCGTACTCACCGACGGGCCATGACCCGTCCTGGAAGCGCCGCGATCTCCTGGAGGTCGGTGGGTCTCCCCCGCGTCGCCCTCCGAGACCGGATCACCGACGTGGCCTCCAGCGCGGAGTGGGGCCAGAGTGGTCAGCGGTCGGTTCCCTCGGCGACCGCGACGAAGTCGCGATGGCCGACGATCTCGGCGGCGGTGAACGCGCCTGCCAGGCGGCCGAGGTCGGGGCCGGTGAGTTCGACGTCGAGGGCGGCGATGTTCTCGTCGAGGCGGGCGCGGCGGCGGGTGCCAGGGATCGGGACCGCACCCTGGGCCAGCACCCAGGCCAGGGCGAGCTGCGCGATCGTGACCTGCTTGTCGGATGCGATGGCCTTCAGCCGCTCGACCAGGGCGAGGTTCGCGGCGAAGGCGTCGGGCTGGAAGCGCGGCAGCCCGCGGCGGGCGTCTTCGGGTGCGAGGTCGTCGAGACTGCGCACGCCGCTGGTGAGCACGCCGCGCCCGAGCGGAGAGAAGGCCACGAGACCGATGCCGAGCTCATCCATGACCGCCTTCTCGCCGTTGTGCAGCACGTCCTGGGAGAACAGCGACAGCTCCGACTGCACGGCGGCCAGGGGATGTACGGCGTGCGCCCGCCTGATGGTCGGCGCCGAGGCCTCCGACAGGCCGATGTGGCGGACCTTGCCGGCGGCCACGAGCTCCGACATCGCTCCGACCGACTCCTCGATCGGCACGTTCGGATCCACGCGATGCAGGTAGTACAGGTCGATCACGTCGGTGCCGAGATGGCGCAGCGACCGCTCGGCCGCGCGCCGGATGTAGGCGGGGGTGCCGTTGCGGCCGTGCACGGTGCCGTCGTCGTCGGTTTCCGCCGAGGCCTTGGTGGCCAGCACGACCTCGTCGCGGCGGTCGCCGAGGGCTCGGGCGATCAGCTTCTCGTTCTCGAAAGGCCCGTACGCCTCGGCGGTGTCGATGAAGGTGACGCCGGAGTCGACGGCGTGCCGCAGCGTCGCGATCGATTCCCGCTCGTCGCTGCCGCCGTAGAAGGCGCTCATGCCCATCGCGCCAAAGCCGATTGCGGACACGGTCAAGCCGTCGCCGAGGGGTGTCGTTCTCATCGGTTCTCCTGTTCTGCCACGATCGCCCGGTAGGCGGCGATCGTGGCGTTGATGACGGCGAGATGACCCTTCCTTCGCTGCAACTGCTCGGTCACCCTGTCCCGAATGCCGGGACAGGGACGCCGGCCGCTCGGTCCCGATCCCTCTTGCCGGCTCAGATCGGTGATCACGCGGATGCCGGCGAATCACCAGGCCGGCGGTCCACGCAAGGTCGTGCCCGTGGTACCGCGGCCATCTTCGCCAGCGACGGCTCCCGTTCGGCGCCCAGGTGAAGCGCGGAGCGGCAGAGGCTCAGGATGCTGTCCTTCATCGCCTCGTCCACGTGCCGCACGGTCTCCCCGGCCAGGCCGGGAGGCACGTCGAAGCCGGGCGGCCAGGTCGTCGGCGAACCGGTCCGGGTCGCGTTCGGCCGAACCAGGGTCGCGGGCATGAACACCTCAGCCGCGCACGTGGCCGGCGGCGTCGAGGATGGCGGCGGCCACGGTGCCGGGTTGCGCGACCGCGATCGCGTGCGAGGCGCCGGCGACCTCGCGGGTGCCGCGCGAGCCGGCCCGTTCGGCCATGAACCGCAGCGCCGCCACCGGGATGTTGCGGTCGCTCTCGCCGAAGACGAACCAGGACGGAAGGCTCCGCCAGCCCGGCTCGCTCACCGTCAGCTCTCCGTACAGGGCGCGCTCGGTGACCGGCCGCTGCGTGGCCGCCATCGACGCGGCCTCGCCGGCGTCCAGGTCGGCACAGAACTGGTGGTGGAACTTCTCTTCGGCGATGCGGAACTCCTGGCCGCCGGTGGCCAGCGGGTAGGCCACCAGCGCCTCGCCCAGGGTGCTGCCGGGAAACTTGCCGGACAGCGTGCCCGCGCTCTCGCCTGGTTCCGGCGCGAACGCGCCGACGTAGACCAGGGCCCGTACGGCCGGATTCGACGCCGCCGCCTCGCTGATCACCATGCCGCCGTAGGAGTGACCGGCCAGCACCACCGGCCGGCCGAGGCCCGCGATCACATCGCGCAGGTAGGTGGCGTCGTCCGCCACGCTGCGCAGCGGGTTGGCGACGGCCACGACGTCCAGCCGGCGATCACGCAGGTGCCGGATCACGCCGTTCCAGCTCGCGGACTCGGCGAAGGCACCGTGCACCAGGACGACGGCAGGCTGTTCCGAGGAGCTCACGCGCCGGCCTTCCCGGTGTGCAGGGCGGCCTTCAGCACCGCGACGGCCTGGGCGACGGCGGCGCCGGCGGCCTGAGTGGAGCGGACCGGGTTGAGCATCATGAAGTCGTGGATGATGCCGTTGTAGCGGACGCTGGTGGTCGGCACGCCGGCGGCGGTGAGCTTGCGGGCGTACGCCTCGCCCTCGTCGCGCAGCACGTCGTTCTCGTCCACGATGACGAACGCGGGCGGCAGCCCGGCCAGGTCCTCCAGCGTGGCCCGCAGCGGGGAGGCGGTGATCTCGGCCCGCTGGGCGGGGTCGGCGGTGTAGCAGTCCCAGAACCAGGCCATGCCCTTGGCGGTCAGGAAGGGGCCGTCGGCGAACTCGCGGTAGCTGCCGGTGTCCTGGCCGGCGTCCGTGACCGGGTAGTACAGCGACTGGTGCACGAACCGCACGTCGCCGCGCCGCTTCGCCATGATGGTCAGCGCGGCGGTCATGTTGCCGCCGACCGAGTCGCCGGCCACCGCGAGCCTGGTCGCGTCCAGGCCCTCGCCGGCGCCCTGCCGGATGATCCACTGGGCGGTGGCGTAGGCCTGCTCGATGGCCACCGGGTAGCGGGCCTCGGGCGAGCGATCGTACTCCACGAAGGCGACCGCCACGCCCGCGCCCACGGCCAGTTCGCGGACGAGGCGGTCGTGGGTGCCGGCGTTGCCCAGCACCCAGCCACCGCCGTGCACGTACAGCACCGTAGGCAGCGCCCCCGCGGCGCCCACCGGCTTGACGATGCGCACCCGCACCTCTCCGGCCTCGGCCGGCACGGTGATCCACTTGTCGTCGACGTCGGGCTGGTCGATCGGGGCCGCCTGGAGGTCGTCCAGCACCTTGCGGGCGCCGTCGGGCCCCAACTCGTACAGGAACGGCGGCTTGGAGGTCGCGTCGGCGATCGCTTGCGCCGCCGGCTCCAATACGTGCTTGCTCATGAGGAGCTCCCTTTCACTATCAGATGGTGATGAGCCGGACACGGAAGCGGGCGGCTCATGGCGCGGCGCGGAGGTTCCGTCCGGCAGGCCCTCACCCCGCCGATCTTCAGACTGTCACCGCGAGGCTCCGGCCGAACCCGGGGAAGGCACTGGTCGATCCCCGGGGGAAGCCCTGGACCCAGGGGTCCCGTCGTTACGTGGGAGTGGACTTGGTCATGCGGGCGTCGCGGAGGTCTCCTGCCGGGGCTTGCCCGCGTGGTACGGGCCGCATCCAGTCCGGACCCGTCCAGCAGATCGACGCCCTGCCCGTGCGACAGCACCGTGGGCGCATGCCCGCGAGCCCGCGGTGCCTCCACCACGAGCCCGCAACGACCGCAACCACACCATCCCCGCCCGGGTGCCATGTCACGAAAGACATCAGGACAGGCGTCATAGGGGTATGCAATATGGATCCGCCAAGAAGTGGCTGCGCGGTGGGCTGCTCGCCCTGGCCGCGCTGCAGACGGTCGCCTCCGTCTGGCAGTACGTCTTCCCCCGTTCCTTCTACGACGACTTCCCCACGGTGAAACTCGACCCCCCGTACAACGAGCACCTGATCTCCGACGTCGGGGGCCTCGGGCTCGCGCTGACCGCCATGCTGTACTTCGCCGCCTGGGTGCTCGACAGCAAGGTCGTCCTGTCGGCGCTCATCGGCTACCTCATCTACGCGGCCACCCACTTCACTTTCCACATCCGGCACTTCGACCACTTCTCCTTCCTCGAGGCCGTCGGAGTGGGCACCGGGCTCGGCCTGGAGGTGGCGCTCGCCCTCGTGTTCCTCTTTGTCGGCTGGCGCGTGCACCAGGCGGAGTCCGCTGCGGCAACCCGCACGGAGGCCGTGACCCGCCGCGACATTTCCGATCAAGAGCCGGTATGAGAACCTTCTGGACCGCCACCACGTGGATCCTCGCCGCCGCCGCGGTGGTACTGGCAGTGGTGCTGCCGTTCGCCGCCACGGGAGCGGCGGCCATCCTTCCGGTGCTGCTCCTGGCGGTGCCGATCGCGCTCATCGACGGCGTCCGACGGTACGGCTGGGGAACGCTGCTCTTCTTCGCCGCTGAAACGCTCCTGATCAGCAACTTCTTCGAGAACCTGAGCGTCGGGACCGGGTTCCCGTTCGGCCACTATCACTACACCGGTGGCCCGCAACTCATCCACGTGCCGATCTACATCGGCCCGGTGTATTTCGGCCTCGGCTATCTCTGCTGGCGCGTGGCCGAACTGCTGCTCGCCGGTGACAGGCGCCGGACCACGGACCTCTTCGCGGTGCCGACCTTGGCCGCGGTGCTGATGACGGTGTTCGACCTGGGCAGTGACTCCATCGCCTCGACCGTGAACCACGTCTGGGAGTGGGAGCGCGGCGGCGGTGTCTTCGGCGTGCCGTTCACCAACTATCTGGGCTGGTGGCTGGTCACCTACCTGTTCTTCCAGGTTTTCGCGCTCTACCTTCATCGCCGCCAGGCGGTGGTCCGGGAGACGTCCCAGGCGCCGGCGCCGGTCGTGTACGCGGCACTCGCCCTGAACGCGGTGTCCTACTTCCTGGCCGCCGGGGACATGGCGGTGACCGACCCTTCCGGAGCGGTCTGGAGCCACCAGGCCCTGGCGGAGACCATGATGATGATCAACCTGTTCGCCGTTCTGCCCTTCGCCCTGCTCGCTCTCCGATCGGCCACCCGGAACCGGCGCACGTAGGGCGTCCACGCCGCGCCGAGCATGCCGACCCCGGTCGGCCGGTGCCCGGAATACGCCGGCTGCCCGGGAGTTCCGCTCCGGTGGGAGGGACGCGAGTGATGGGGTTCCGGCCGCCACCCGCGATACGCCGCCGCCGCGTCAGTTCTTCCGGGCGAGTCCGGCGCGCGGCGGATCAGCCGGCGCGCTTTCGGCTCGCTGAGCCCGGGCGGCTCACCGATGTTGCGGTACGGCAGGTCGAACGCCTCGCGGAGGATGAAGGCGACCCGTTCCCGCTTGCCGAGCCTGGCCACCAGGACGGCCATCGCCGTCAAGAGAGCTGCTCGGCGTTCTCGACGAGTTCGGCAGGTGCGACGCGGCACGTCAGCCGGTGGCCAGGGTGACCTCCTTCCAGGCGGCGTAGTTCTCCTCCAGGTCCGCGATCTTGCCTTGGACCATGGCGAGACCGAAACCGCCTCCGACGGCGAGGCGCAACGGAGGCTTCTCGCTTCCGGCGATGTCGGCCACGGCCGACATCGCCTTCTCCAGGTCGCCGCGCACCGAAGTCTTCGCGAAGGCCGCCATCGCCGCCCGCGCCGGCTCATAGTCGTCGAGCGTCCGCGCCGCCTGGCGGAGGTTCTGGAAGAACGGGGTGGTGAAGCCCGCCGGCTCGATGATCGTCACGTGGATGCCCAGCGGGGCGATCTCTTTCGCCAGCCCTTCGCCGAGGCCTTCGACGGCGAACTTCGAGCTGGTGTAGGCGGACATGGTCGGCAGGCTGACATGGCCGCCCATGGAGGAAGTGATGAGGATGTGGCCCGCCCGTCGCTCCCGCATCTGCGGGAGGACGGCCTGAATGACGTTCACCACACCGAACACGTTGGTCTCGTACTGGGTGCGCCACTGCTCGACGGAGACCTCTTCCAAGGTGCCCATCTGAGCGAAGCCGGCGTTGTTGACCAGCACGTCGATCCCGCCGAAGCGCTCAGTGGTCTCGGCGACGGCGCTACGAATGGTCTCGGGCCTGGTGACATCGAGGGGCAGCACGAGGAACTGCGGGAGCCCGGCGAAGGACGGGTCCGCCTTCGCCGGGTCGCGCAGGGTCGCGGCGACGTTCCAGCCGCGGCGGGAGAACTGAAGAGCCAGCTCGCGGCCCATGCCGGTCGAGGTCCCAGTGATGAGAACGGTCTTGGTCATCGAACGCTCCGCGGTAATGTGCACTATACAGATTATGCAAAGAGTGTATAGCAAGCTTAGTTCGCCTAGTCTGTGGCGCTTCTCGTACCATGGACACCGTGGCCACCCGCAGTCCCGGCGATCCGCAACGCCGCGAGCACGTCCTGACTGCGGCCCTTCAGGTCTTCGCCCGCTACGGCTTCCGCAAGGCGTCGATGGACGAGGTCGCCCGCGCCGCGGACATCTCGCGTCCGGGGCTGTACTTCCTGTTCGCCACCAAGGAAGAGTTGTTCCGCGCCACGGTGGAGCACGAACTGCGGCAAGGCATCGCCGCGGTCACCGATGCGCTGGCGGCACCGCACCTGTCACTGCGGGAGCGGCTGGTGGCGGCGTTCGACCGATGGCTCGGCCGTTACATCGAGCCCGGGGTCTCAGACGTCGGCGTGCTCATCGAGACGAGCGCGGCCCCCGTGGGAGGCTTGCTCGCGGAGTACGCCGCCCGTTTCGACCTGCTGGTCGCCAAGGCCATCGCGCGGCATGCCGATGCGATCCGCGCCGAGCGCGGCACTCCTGAGGCGGTCGCGGCCGTCCTGCACGCGACCGCGACGGGATGGAAGCATCAGGTCACCGGCCGCGAAGAATTCCACGAGCGTATGGACACCGCGATCCATCTCATCCTTGAGGACCGGACGGCCACCGGCTAGAGACGTACCAACACGGTCGCGCAACCGCCCCCTTCTCCCCGGGCGCCGTCAGGACATGGACCCCGCGCCGTCGAGCAGCGTGGCGCGAAGCTGTTTACGGGACACGATGCCGAGCTTGCCGAACACCTTGCGCAGGTGCCACTCGACGGTGCGAGGGCTGATGAAGAGCTGGGAGCCGATCTGGAGGTTCGTCAGCCCTTCACCGGCCAGACGCGCTATCTGGACCTCCTGGGTGGTGAGGGTGACTCGCACCTCGGCGGTGCGCTTGCCGACCTTCTCGCCGGTGGCCTGAAGCTCGCGCCGCGCACGTTCCTTGAACGCCTCGGCCCCCATCTGGCTGAGCATCTCGTAGGCGACGCCCAGGTGCTCACGTGCGTCCATGCGGCGGTTCTCCCGGCGCAGCCACTCGCCGTAGAGCAGCCGGCTGCGGGCGAGCATCATCCGGGCCCCGGTGCGTTCGAGCCGCTCGATCGCCTCACGGTACAGAGTCTCGGCGGCCGGGCCGTCGCTCACCTGGGCACGCATGCTCGCCGAGGTGCCGAGTGCCCAGCCGGTGCCACTCGCCTGCGCCATCTCATCGATTCTCTGGGCCGCGTCGGCGGCGCGGGCCGGCCTCCTGCTCCGAGCTGCCGCCTCGACGAGCTCGATCAAGGATCCAACGGCCGGGCTTGCGAGCTCTTGTGCATGCCCGGAGCCTCGCGCCGCCGCGCCGTACGCCTCCTCGTAGCGGCCGAGGCCGTTGTAGAGCACCGCACTCGCCCATTGGGCGGTGACGTCCACCTCGCCTTCCTCTTGCGGAGCCACCTCTCGCATGACCGCCTCGATCACGTGACGGGTCGCGGTTTCCCGGCCCTTCCAGGGCTCCAGCACCAGGGCCGTGTACCGGGCGAGCAAGCGGCTGCCTGTCGCCTCGCCGATCATCACCGCCTCGGCGAGCAGCGTCTCGGCCGCGGCGAACTCGCCGGCGGCGGCCCGATTCGACACGAGCATATGGAGAGCCGATGGCAGCACCGACAGAGCGCCGCTCTCACGCGCCAGCTCGACGAGCTTCGCTGAGAGCGCCGACCAGTTGTCGAAGTCCCAGACGAGCGGGGCCATGTGACACGCGAACGAGAGCCAGCCAAGACCCTCTTCCCCCGAGATCCCTTCGACGCGGAAGGCGTCCAGGGTCTGCCGCACCACTGGCACGCCCGCCGAGTAGCCTTTCGTGGCCACCATGGCCACGCCGCTCAGGAGCGACTCATGACGCTCCGGTGGCGGCCCCGGCGGTGCGGCGAGCGCTGCCAAGGCGACGTCCGCCAACTGCGCGCCACTCGCCGGGCGGCCGGCCATCGTGGCCGCGCTCAAGGCGTCACGGTAGGTCGCGCGCGCCAGTCCGGGGTCCAACGGCTCAAGGTCCTTGCCGGCTTGGTACAGCAGCGGCAAGGCGGCGCCGCCGCCGGTGGAGGCGAAGACGATCTGAGCTCGCAACAGCTTGGAGCGGGCGCGTCCGCGTTCGTCCAAGGGGCCGAGCTCCGCCGCGTCCAGCAGGTCGAGCGCGGCGTCGTACCCACCGGCCCGGTACTTCGCCCGTGCCGCTGTCAATGCTCTGGTTCCGCGGCGTGCGGGATCGGGTGTCAGCTGGGCCGCCCGCTCGAGGAACGCGGCTGCTGCCGCGACTCCG
Organism: Nonomuraea composti; assembly: GCF_012034275.1. Taxonomy (NCBI): domain Bacteria; kingdom Bacillati; phylum Actinomycetota; class Actinomycetes; order Streptosporangiales; family Streptosporangiaceae; genus Nonomuraea; species Nonomuraea composti. The sequence continues at coordinate 122,721 of NZ_JAATEP010000034.1, forward strand.
CCACGCGTCTGTGCCCGGTCGGCGGAGTGCTCCAGCTCGGCGGCCACGATCTCGTCGAGGCCGGCTGTGGCGTTGGCCAGGTGCCATGCGCGACGTACCCGGTCGCCGTGGAGACCGGTCGCGTCAGCCAGCGCACGATGCACGTTGCGACGGTTGTCCGGGGCCGCCATGCGGTAGACCGCCGAGCGCACAAGGGGATGCCGGAAGCGCACCAAGGTGCCGATGGTGATCAGTCCCGCGACTTCGGCCGGCGTCCCGGCGTCCGCCTTGATTCCCATCAGCTCCGCCGCACGCGTCAGCAAGGCCACGTCGCCTGTCGGCTCTGCCGCCGCGATGACCAGCAGGTGCCGTGTCTCTTCGGGGAGCGCCTCGACGCACTGCAGAAAGTCCAGCTCGACCTGGTTCGCCAACGGCCGCGCGTCAGGCCACCCGAACCCGCCCGCCTGCTCTGCCGGCGTCGATCCTGGAAACGGGTCGAGGAGCGCCAGCGGATTTCCCCGCGTCTCGGCGATGATGCGGTCGCGTACCTGCTCGTCAAGCCGCCCGGGCGTCACCGAGTCGAGCAGAGCGCGAGCGTCGCTGTCACTCAGCCCGCCCACTTCGAGCTGCGGCAACCCGACCACATCGGATGGGAGGCACGGCTCACGCATCGCCAGGATCAACCCGACCGGCTCGGCGGGCAGGCGTCGCGCGACGAAGGCGAGGGTCTGCAGGGAGACCTGGTCGAGCCACTGGGCGTCGTCGACGAGGCAGACCAGCGGCTCCTTCTCGGCCACGTCGGCGAACAAGCCGAGGACGGCGAGCCCGACCAGGAAGCGGTCCGGTGCGGCTCCCGCGCTGAGGCCGAACGCCGTGCCGAGAGCATCGCGCTGCGGCTCCGGCAGGCGAGGCAGATGATCCAGGAAGGGGGCACACAACTGATGCAGCCCGCCGAAGGCCAGCTCCCTTTCCGTCACCGTGCCCGCGGCTGCGGCGATGCGGACGCCGGACACGCTGTCGCGCACGTATTCCAGCAGCGCCGACTTGCCCATTCCCGCCTCACCGTGGACCAGCAGCGACCGGCTCTCACCGACGCGGACCGCCGAGAGGAGCCGGTCGAGCGCGTCGCACTCGGCCTGCCGGCCCAGCAGCACATTGCCGCGCCGTCCAGCGCTCGCGTCACGGCCGCGCCAGCCTCCCCAGGAGGGGCGGTGGAAAAGGTCCCGCCACGGTACGTCGGTGCCTCCCACGTGATGAACGGGTCTCGCGCCAACACCACCGATGCGACCGAAGGCTGACTCGACAAGCATGCCCGCATCACCTCTCCCCGTGGGCATCCGACCGCGAACCGCCGGACAGGCCACGCGTTGCGCTGGTTTCACAGGTCCATGCAACCAAGCACGACCGAGCAGGACCATGAAGGAATTACGCAGGATGTGGCTCTGCGCGCCGTGCCCGCTGTAGCTGTAGCAGCGTCGCCGAGCCGACCTGTGTGGCGTCATGTTCGAGGCGCGAGGAAGGACAGCGGTTCTCGCCATCGATCGCTGAAAAGCTGTGAGGCGAGAAGGCCGCTGTCCGGCGGCACGGGATCCCGGCATGGCCAGGCGTCATCGCCTTCAGGCGCCGAAGGCGGAGCGGAGCATGGCGACCGCCTGAGCCGTCGCCGCGCGCCCCGCGCACGTGTCGCTCAGCTCGTTCAACGTCATGAAGCCGTGGACGGTGCCGTCGTACCGCACGGTCGTGACGAGGACGCCGGCGCCGCGCAGCTTCGCGGCGTAGGCCTCGCCCTCGTCGCGCAGGAGGTCGGCCTCGCCGACGACGACGAAGGCGGGCGGGAGGCCGGTGAGCTCGGCCGGGGTGGCCCGCAGCGGCGAGGCGGTGACCTCCCGCCGCCGCTCGGCGTCCGGCAGGTACTCGTCCCAGAACCGCGCCATCGCCCGCGCGGTGAGGAGGTACCCCGTGGCGAAGTCCCGGTAGGAGCCGGTGTCCATGACGGCGTCGGTGATCGGGTAGTACAGCGACTGGTGCACGAAGCGCACGTCGCCCCGCTGTTTCGCCATCAGCGTCAGCGCCGCGGCCATGTTGCCGCCGGACGAGTCGCCGGCCACCGCGACGCGGCCCGGGTCGAGGCCGTACCCGGCGCCCTGCCGGCCGATCCACCGCGCGACCGCGTACCCCTGCTCGATCGCCACGGGGTAACGCGCCTCGGGCGCGTTGGTGTACTCGACGAACGCGACCGCGGCGCGGGCGCCGACCGCGAGTTCGCGGACCAGCCGATCGTGGGTGAACGCGTTGCCGAGGACCCAGCCGCCGCCGTGCAGGTAGAGCACCACCGGCAGCGGCGCCGCGGCGCCCCGTGGCCGGACGAGACGCACCGTGACGTCCCCCACCGAGGCGGGTACGGTGACCCACCTCTCGTCCACCGGCAGCAGGTCCACCGGGTCTGACTGCAGATCGTCGAAGGCGGCGCGTGCCTTGGCTGGGTCCATCTCGTGCAGGGACGGCATCCGTCGCGAGGCGCGGTCCAGGAATCGCCGGCAGGCGGGCTCCAGCACGACTCCGGTGGTGGCCGGGGCTGTCATGTCTTCTCCGATGTGAGTGTCGCGGACAAAGAGATGATCATCTTGGTGGGATGGCGCATCGGTGGCGCTGCGAGCGGAGCCGACCTTGCGGACGGCCGGCGCGCCGGACTGCCCGAGCGCGCCGGGGACGAGTGGCCTCACCGCGAGCTGGACGGCCACGCGCGGGCTAGG